>DATLYJ010000104.1 GCA_035574915.1 Dehalococcoidia bacterium
GAAGAAGAGGAGCAGGTCGTGCAGGGTGAAGCGCGGCCCGCCGGTACGGGGGTTCATCTGCTGGTCGTAGCGGCGGCCCCAGAGCGCGAGTGTGTCGATCAGGTCCATCGTTCACCTCCCCGCCGTCGGTCTGTTCAGGTAGAAGCCGTCCCGCCACTTGGTGAAGACCGGAATGGCGTCCACCAGGCGCAGCACGCTGTCTTCCGTCAGGGCAAGCAGGGCGATGGCCACCGAGAAGGCCTCCGAGTCCGGACGCGCGGCGAAAGACGATTGCCGGTGCCAGACGACGTTCGTGCTGGCGCCGCGCAGGAAGCCTTTCGCCACGCGAAAGGTCTCCCTGTCGATTGGCTCGAAGAGCGCCGAGGAGCGGCTGGCCTCATAGTCCAGCGCGCCCACCATCACCAGCACCTCGGGCAGGACTTCCTCGATGTCGTCGAAGACCCGTCTGGCCAGCCGTTCAGCCTCATCGATTAGCCTGTCGGGGTCTCTCATCATGCTGCGGGGCGGCCGGGCAGCCCGGTCGTCCGCATGGTACACCCTAGCGGGGCGCCGCGGCTATTCGGTGTCGTCGTAGCTGGCCGTGAAGGCGGGCAGCGCAAACGCCAGCTCAGAGCCGCCACCCTCGCGGGGCTTGGCCCAGATGCGGCCCCCCTGGGCCTCGATCAGCTTGCGGCAGACCGTGAGCCCCAGGCCCATACCGCGGACGCCGCGCGAAGTCCTCTCCGCCCTGTAGAAGCGGTTGAAGATAAGCTCCGCCTCCTCCGGCTCGATGCCGCTCCCGCGGTCGAGCACCGAGATCACTACCTCCTCGCCGTCGTTCTTCATCTCGACCTCGATGGGCGCGCCTGGGGGGCTGTACTTGTCGGCGTTGCTCAAGAGGTTACGCAGCACCTGCTCCAGGTAGGTCGTGTCGGCCATCACCGGCAGGAGGTCGGGTTCGGCGCGCACCTCCACGGTCCGGCCCAGGCGGTGCAGATTGAAGGCCCGTACCACTTTCTCCACCAGCCGGTTCGCCAGGATCGGCTCTGTCGCGACCTTCTCGCCGGCGCCGGTGCGGGCCAGCACCAGGAGGTCCTCGATCATGCGATGCAGGCCCTCGGCTTCGTTCTCGATATCGCTCAGCAGCGACTCCTTGTGTTCGTCGTCCAGCCAGCGGCTACGTGAGCGCAGGATCTTGGCCCCGCCGTAAAGGGTCGTGATTGGCGTCCGTAACTCGTGCGACATCAGGCCCAGGAACTCGTCCTTCGCCTCGTTGGCCACGCGCAGCTCCTCTTGCGCGCGCACCGACTCGCGGTACAGGAAGGCGCTGTCCAGGGCGAAGGAAATGTGTCGCGCGAACTCTTCGGCGGTCGCAAGGTCGCGCTCGTCCAGGAGGCGGTCCGTCTCCGACATCGAGAGCGTCAGAGCCGCCTTGACGCGCCCCCTGACGAAAACAGGCACACCGAGGGACGACTTGATCCCCAGCTGCCGTATCACCTCGCGCCTTCTGGCGCCGAACTCCTCCGGCCAGGCGCCCGGGTCCGGGATCCGCCGGATAAGGAACGGCCTGGCGGTCCGGAGCACCGACGCATAGCCGAAGGCGCCTTCGGCCGCCAGCGGCTCGCTCGCCTCCAGCTGTTCGGCGAGGCGGCGTTTCTCCTCGTCCGCGTGGGCGATCACCCTGCGCTCCACGCGGCCGTCGTCCCCGACGATGTGGATGCTGCACCAGTCTGCCAGGCGCTCGACGGCCAGCTTCGCGACTGCTTCCAGCGGGTGCTCGTAGTCGAGGGAGCTGGAAAGGATGGCGCTCGCCTCAGCAAGGAACGCGAGCCGCTGCTCGGAGCGCTTCTGGTCTTCGATCTCGGTCAGGGCGCCCAACCAGCGCACGAGCGCCCCCGCGGCGTCGCGCAAGGGCAACACGCGCTGCAGGAACCAGGCGTGCGACCCATCCGCGCGGCGGATCCGCAATTCACCCTCGAACGCCTCACCGGACTCGAGGCTACGCCGCCAGGCCTCGCGCACGGCCGGCGAGTCGGCGCGGTGCACGGCCTCCAGCCAGCCCTCGCCGTCGCCTCCCGGCCGTAACCCCGTGTACTCGTAGAACCTGGCGTTGCAGTAGTCGACGGAGCCGTCCGGCCGGGCAGTCCAGACCAGGAGGGGCATGGTCTCCGCCAGCAGGCGGTAACGGGCCTCCGCGTCCTCCGCGGCCGCGCGCGCGCGGCGCTCGGCCTCGTACAGCTGGACACGCGCCAGGGCAAGGGCGCCCTGCTGCACCATCGAGGCCAGGAAGTCGCGGTCATCGTCGCCGAGCGCGCGCTCCTCCCTGAACACCAGCGCCAGCGCCCCCAGCGTCCGGCCGCTGGCTTTCAGTGGCATGCAAGCAATCGCGCGGTTGCCCGGGTCGACGTACTGCTCCAGGCCCGAATACCGCTCCCTGAACTCCCGCGGCCGCGTGATGAACACCGGCTCTCCGGTCTCGATGACTTCCCTGATCGGAGTTGCAGTCCGCCCTCCCGCTACCTTGCTCCAGGTCTCCAGGGCATCCTCGCTGATCCCGCGCGCCGCCAGGCGTCGCAGCTCCCCGGAGTCCTCGACCGCCACGACGACCGCGGAGGAAGCCTGAAGCGCGTCCAGCGCCGAGTCCACGATCGCCTCGGCGACCTCCGCCGGCGTGGTCGCCCCGGCAAGGGAGGCGGTCACCGTCTGGAGGCGCGACACCCGTTCCCGCGTCCGTTCGGCGGCCTCACGCGAGCGCCGCTCCTCTTCGAACAGGCGCGACTGGGCGAAGGCAAGGGCAACGCGGTCCGCCACGAGCTCGAGGAGGCGAATATGGCCCTTGTGGAACCTCTTTTCCCCGCGCATCCCCAGCCGTAATACGCCCGTCACCTTGCCTTCGACCACCAGCGGGATGCCCGCGAGGCTTACCAGCCCTGCGCGGCGCAGTATCTCCGATACGTCCTCCCGCTCGAGGTCGTCGAGGATCATTGGCTCGCCGGAGGCCGCGATCGTGCCCGAGAACCCCCGGCCGACCTCCACCGGCTGGCCGAGGGCGACTTCCTCCTCCAGCCCGAGAGACGCCACGGGGACGAGATATCTGCCGTCGTCATCCATCAACAGCATCGTGATCGTGTCGGAGCCTACGACCTCGCGGATCACATCCAGCATCTGCGGCAACTCCCGCAGGTCCGGGTGCGCGAGCGCGGCGTCCGTCACCAACTGCACGCGATGCAGTAGGTCTGCGCTCTCCTGCGCCTCACGCCGGAGATAGCGCTCGAGCTCGTAGAGGCGGGCGCGGTCCATTGCCTGGGCGCACAGCGTGGCGAGCGTGCGCACCATGTCTTTCTCGTCCGCCGAGAGGGTCCGCTCCTCCTCGAAGAGGAAGCACACTGCGCCGCGAAGGTCGGTCGCCGAGACCGGCGCGGCGGCGACCGCCCCGGCGTACCAGGCATCGGCAGCATGGGGGAACTGCTGCCGGACCTCGGAGCAGGACATGTATAGCTCCTGGCCAGCCTGAAGGGCGCGCGCCAGCGGCTGCCCGTCGCTTAGCGCGAACCTCTGCCCCCGTCTGAGCGTGCGGCCCGAGAAGCCGCGACTCGCCGCTATCACGGCCTCCTCGCCGTCCAGCATCGCGACCGCTACGGCGGCAGCGCCCGTCACCTGCATTCCCTGCGTCACCATCACCTCAGCGACGTCACGTTGGGTGTTGGCCTGGAGTAACCGCGCCGTCAGCTCCTGCAGCGCCGACGCCCGGGCGACCGCCCGCTCGGCCGCGACACGCGCCTGCGTTTCCCGCCTGAGCAGCTCCTCCCGCTCCGCGTCCGCGCGGACCCTGTCCGTCACCTCCCGGAACACGTCGACCACGAACTCGATGTTCCCCTGGGCGTCGCGGATCGGCGCGGCCGAGACGAGCGCATAGCGGACATCTGTACCAGCCGCGTCGCGGAAGCAGAGCAGCTCCTCGGCTGTCGGCTCGCCCCTCGCGGCGCGCGAGCCCGGAAGCTCTTCGATGGGCACCATCCGGCCGTTCGCGTCTTCGATATGGAAGCGCTGCAGCAACTGTTCGCCGGTCGAAGCGAGCAGTTCCTCGAC
Source organism: Dehalococcoidia bacterium (assembly GCA_035574915.1). Taxonomy (NCBI): domain Bacteria; kingdom Bacillati; phylum Chloroflexota; class Dehalococcoidia; species Dehalococcoidia bacterium. The sequence continues at coordinate 4,069 of DATLYJ010000104.1, forward strand.
GCTCGCGACGCCGATGAGGCGCGCCGCGGCCTCGTTGGCGTAGAGGATGCGCCCGGAGAGGTCGTGCGCCGTCACGCCATCGCCTATGGCGCGCAGCACCGTCTCGAGCTGGTTCTTCGCGCTCTCTGAACGTTGCTGCGCGTCCTTGAGCTCGGTCACGTCCACCGCCGTGACGACTACCGAACCGGGGTCATCCCCCAGGGGCGCCAGCGGCACCACGCGGACCAGAAACCAGCGGTAGACGCCATCGTGCCGCCTGGCCCGCACCTCCTGCTCCACCGTGCGGCCCGAGAGCACCACGTCCATCCATTCCCGCAGATGCCGGTAGTCGTCCGGGTGGACGACGTCCTGCCAGGGCCGGTTGGTCGCGTCCTCGGGGTCGAAGCCGGTGAACTCGTACCAGGCTTTGTTGAAGTAGTAGAAGCCGACTCCCCGTGAACCGATGGCCACGATCGCGGGCAGCGAGTCGGCCAGGGCCTCGATCTTCCGCTCCCGCGCCCGCAGGTCCTTCTCGGCGTCCAGCTGGGCCGTTATCTCCCTGTAGATGAGGAGCACAAGCGGCTCCCCCTGTCCGGGCCCAGCGACCGGCAGGGCCGTGCCCTCGACTACGCGCTCCTTCTTGCCCGTCTTCCCCAGCCGGGCCCGAAACTCCTCCGGCTGGCCGCTTTCCCTGGCCCGGGCGAGCGCCTGCAGCAGCCCCGAGAGGTCGTCCTCGTGGAACAGGTCGGTCAGGTGCCGCCCTGCCAGCTCGCCCGGCGCGTGGCCCCACACCCTCTCATGCGAGGGCGAAGCAAAGCGGATGTGGCCAGCGGTGTCCGTGATTGTGATTAGCTCGACGGCGTTGTCGACGACAAGGCGATAGAGCTCCCGGCTCTCGGCCAGCGCCGCCTCCGCCGCCTTCTGCGAACTCATGTCAACAAGCACGCCGATGAAGCCGAGCGCCTTGCCTTCCATGTCCCGGATTGGCGTATCCGTCACGAACGCCGGGAACAGCGACCCGTCTTTCCTACGCAGGACGAACTCGCCTGACCAGGACCTGCCCCGCCTCAGCTCGCGGAAGGCCTCCCGCTCTCCATCCCCGGGCGGCACGATGAGCTCGAACACCGAGCGCCCGCGGGCCTCGCCCTGGTTCCAGCCGAACATCTCCTCGGCGGCGCGGTTCCAGTAGGTCACCAGCCCGTCGCGGTCCGTAGCGATCACTGCCTGGCCGACGGCGTCCAGCATTCGCGTCTGCAGTTGCACCTCGCGGGCAGACCGCACTTCGCTGGTCACGTCCCGGAGCAGCAGGCGCGCGTGCCGGAGCTCACCGTTCGCGGACGTGTCGCCATCGAGCACGAACCGGCGCTCTTCGCCGCCTCGGTCACGAAGCCTGACCTCGATCGACTTCAGGACTTCGCCGCCAAACAGCCGCTTGAGGATGTCGGTCCCTTCCGAACGGTCCCAGAACCAGTTGGCGCAATCGGTGCGGAAGAACTCCTCGCGGCTGTAGCCCAGGCCTTCGTAGACGGCGCGATTAGCCCACAGCGGCCTCCCTTCCGCCGACAGGATCGCGACGCCGATGCTGGCCTCCTGGACGAACTCGATAAGGTCGGAGGGATAGCGTGCCGCTCGGGTCGAAGCCGCGGGAGACTCAGTGATTGGGGTCGCTTCTTCAGTCATGAGAATCCGGCGTCTGATCGACGTTACACCACCGGATCAGGCTCCGGCCCCCCGATTGCTATCGAATGTATTACATTCCCGCATACGCCTGCTGGCCGCGGTTGCTCGAGGGGCAGAAAGCCCCTTATCATCCCCGAGGCCTCGTGGTTGGGCGGGTACCCGGCCGAATCGAATGAGCGTTGGACGTAATGCTCATCCGACAGGAGGTCAGCCCACAACCCTTATCGTCGCGGCGCCAGCCGACGGCGCCCCACGCAGTCCCAGAAGCCGCATTCGCGCGAGCACTCCCGAAGTGCTACGCTCCCGTCCTGCGTGCTTCAGGATCCCTTGCCGACCTCCGATAAGTATCCGGCACTCCCATTTCCCGCAAGGGAGGACCATGCATGCCGCTGAAGCCCCCGCCGTCCTCAGCACCGGCCCGCGCCCGGGTCATCGTCGCCCTCGTAGGAGCGGTCACCCTCGCCGGTTTCCTGCGCTTCACCGCGGACGATGTCCTGACCCACGCGCAACTCGACAGAGGAATCTTCGTTGGGAGTGACAGGGACTCCCCGGCTCAGACGTTAGCCCACCCCTGGTCAGGCTCCGGCGCCTCCGGGCGCGCAGCCCTGAAGGCGCCCGCTGAACCCGGCGGCGAGCTTGTTTTGAGGGCCTTCCTTGCGCCCCTGGAGCAGGGCGGCGCCACCGATGAAATCGCTGAGGGCGCCGGAGCGGGGCCAGCCGAGGCAGATGATGCCTCGCCGCAAGCCCCCGCAGAGGAGGCGGCGTCCCCAACCCCGGCGCTGCCCGCCGCGGT
>DATLYJ010000105.1 GCA_035574915.1 Dehalococcoidia bacterium
ATGAGGTCCGGGTCCCGCCGTAGGATTTCGAGCTGTTCGGGATTTCGCAAGAGGTGAAAGAGGCCGTTGCCGATGAGGTTGGTGGTCGTCTCGTTGCCGGCGATGAGCAGGAGCTCGGTGGTCGCGAACACCTCCTCCGCCGAGAGCTTGTCCCCCTCCTGCTCGGCCGCGACCAGGGCGCTGATCAGGTCCTCCCGCGGCTCCCTTCGCCGCTCCTCGACCACGCCGGACAGATACTGGCGCAATTCGCGCGCCGCGAAGGTCGCGCGCCTCTGAGCGCTGTAGTCCTCGTTGAAGCCGAGCGTGTTGGCGATGGCGTCTGACCACTCCTTGAACTGCTCGCGGTCCCCGGCCGGGATTCCGAGCATTTCGGCGATGACGATGACCGGCAGGGGATAGGCGAGGTCGCGGATCACCTCGATCTCTCCGCGTTCCGCCGCCATATCCAGCAGCTCATCCACGATCTGTTCCACGCGGGGCCGCAGCGCCTCGACAGCCCGCGGCGTGAAGGCGCGGCTTACGAGAGAGCGCAGACGCGTGTGGTCCGGCGGGTCCAGGCGCAGCATGGAGGGCGGCCGTTCGTACTCCTCCTGCGTCATTGCGCCGGCGGCCAGCGCCTTGCGCCTCTGCTCCCAGAAGCCCTGGAGCTTTCGGTCGTCGGCTGAGAACCTCTGGTCCTTGAGAATGGCGCTTACGTCCTCGAATCGGGTGAGGATCACACCAGGGAAGAGGCGGCTGCGGTGGATCGGGTCCTTCTCCCGGAGCTTGCGGTACAGCGGATAAGGGTCGGTCAGGTAACGCTTTTCAAAGGGGTTGAAAGCGGCGCCGTCCTGCAGCAGTTCCCGGGCGAGGAGGACCCTTACGGCGACGGACTGGACGGCCTTGCTCAGGACACTGGGCGCCATGATCCCTCCCTCGGCGACTGCAAGCGGGCCAGATTTGCTTCTACGCTGGCAGGTGGCGGATGTCAACTGCATCCCGCGCTTGTGCTAACATCGCGCCGTCAAGCGAATAGCGAAGGTGACGGGAGCCCGCGGGGGCTGAGAGGGCGCCATCGAGGCGTCGACCGTTTGGACCGGCCAGGTAATTCTGGCGCGGAACACCGACGATGACATGACCGCGGGACTCGGGACCGCGGTCATTTTGCGGCGCCACCTTCGCCCAGGCAGAGGGGGCGGCAGCATGGCGACCGAAGCGGCGGGCATCGAGATCATCGAGACCGAGGAGTGGGGCATCCGGCCGGTGCCGGAGAGCCACCGCCGCCTGCGCGGCATCGACTTCGCCATCCTCTGGGGCGACCTCGCCGTCAGCCTCCTGATCATCGCCGCTGGCAGCCTGCTCGTGCCGAGCCTTAGCACGCGCGACGCCCTGCTGGTGATCGTGATCGGGAATGTCGTTGGCGCCGCTCTGCTCGCGACGGCAGGGGTCATCGGCAGCAAGACGGGCGTGCCGACCATGGTGAGCCTCCGCGCCGTCCTTGGCATCCGCGGCTCCTACCTCGGCTCCGGATTGAACATCCTTCAGCTCGTCGGCTGGGCCGCCCTCGAGATCATCATCATGGCCAATCTGGCGAGCGGGCTCAGCGACCATTTTCTCGGCTTCCGCGGCTACTACTTCTGGCTCGCGGCGTTCGCCCTGCTCGGTACCGCCATGGCCCTGGGCGGGCCGGTAACGGTGGTGCGGCAGTGGATGCAGAAGTTCGGCGTCTGGGTTGTGCTTGCCGCATCCGTATGGCTTACGCTGCGGCTGTTCGACGCCTATGACTTCGACGCTATCTGGGACCGCGGCGGCGAAGGCGGGCTGCAGAACTTCTTCCACGGCCTCGACCTGGTGATCAGCCTGCCGGTCTCATGGCTGCCGCTCGTCGGCGACTACAGCCGTTTTGCCCGCAGGGCGGCGCCAGCAGCGGTCGGGACTTACGTGGGCTACGGGCTGGCAAACATCTGGTTCTTTGCCCTGGGCGCCCTGTACGTCTCTGCCCTCAACACCGACTACGTCGGCTTCTTCAACGGCGATGCCTTCGTCGACATGCTGGTGCCCCTGACGCTCGGCTGGCTGGCGCTGATTGCCTTGCTCGCGGGAGAGAGCGACGAGGTCTTTGCCAACATCTATTCGACGGCCGTGTCGCTGCGCAATGTCCTGCCCTGGGCCGGGCACGCGGCCCTCACGATTGCCGTCGGCGGGGTCGCGTTCGCGCTGGGCGTCATCCTGGACGCGCTCGCCTACGAGCCTTTCCTGCTGCTTATCGGCGGCGTCTTCGTGCCGCTGTTTGGCATCTTCCTGGCGGACTTTTTCGTACTGAGGTCCCAGCGTTACGACGTAGAGCAGCTTTACGGCAGCGGAGGCCCTTACTGGTACAGCGGCGGGTTCAACGTTACCGCGGTGGCGGTGTGGCTGGCCGGCTTCATCCTCTACACGCTGGCCGCGCAACCTTCCTGGCTGACGACGCACGACGAGTTCGACTTCGTCTCATGGGCGCCAGATACGATCCCGTTCATCGACGACATCGGCGGGACCGCGCCGGCCTTCGTGTTTAGCTTCCTGGCCTATCTCCTGGTGTCGCGTCTCCTGGTACGCGCGCCGAGCGCGGCGCAGTCTACAGCCGGGGCCTGACGCCTCACCGGGGCTTCGCCCTGAAAAGCGCCCTCAGCCAACCCTCGTCCGGCTTCTCGGAGATGCCGATGCGGGTTATGAAGCGCTCGATCATCTGGTTGAACTCCGCCTCGAGCTCCTCTATCTCGCGCGCCCGTTTGTCGGCCGACTCCCGCACGGCGGCTGCTTCCGCGATTATCGCCTCGGCCTGGCGGCGGGCGTCCTCGATGCGGCGCTCGGCTTCGAGCTGCGCGCGTTCGCGCACCTGCTGCGCCTCCACCTCGGCCGAGGTGAGGATCGACTGGATCTGGGCTTCGGCCGACAGACGCAAGGCCCGCAGCGACTCCATGAGCAGCGACATTTCGCGCTCACGGGTTGCGCGGGCGTCCTCGAGGGCCTCCAGGCGGATCTTGGCCGCTTCCTCCAGGGCCTTTTCGAGCGCTTCGCGCGCACGGCGATAGGCAAGCTCGGCCAGCGTGCCCTGCGATTGGAGGGCGTCCAGATTGCGCAGGCGCTCGAGGAGCTCCGAGCGGGTGGTAGGCGCCGGCTCTTCTTGCATACGTCTCTACATAAATGGATCGCAGGCGGGGCCTAATCATAACAGTCCTGGCGGCCCAAGGAGGGTGTGAGGCCCTGGATGGCCCTGCACCGCCTCTCTGAGGGAACCGGCCGTGGTGGGGCATCGATTCCATGCCCGGGCGCGGGCCGATGCTAGAATGAGATGCCGCAGATGCAACATACGCCTAGAGGGCATTCGGGGTCGGGGCCTGGCGAGAGCTACGACGGGGCGCCGGAGGGCGAGCGTCGCGGCTTTTCGCCCTTCAACTTCCTGTTCGGCTTCGGCGTCGGCACCTTCGTCGGCGTTGGCCTTGCGCTCCTTGCCTTCGCGATGGTCGACGAGGAGCCTCCGCCTCGCGCCACCGTCAGGCAACCGGACGCGCCCGTGCTCGCGACCAGCACGGCCGCGCCGGCCGTGGAGTCGCGCCCGAGGGCGAAGACCGCCCTCGACGTCCGCCTTGGGCCGGGGAACGGCTTCGCCGTTGTCGGCGTGCTGGCAAAGGGCGATAGCGTCGAGGTCACGGGAAGAGACGACGCCGGCGAGTGGCTCGCGATCAGGTTCCCGCCCGGTTCGTCCGGGCGGGGCTGGATACCGGTGACGTCGGTCGACGAACCGCCGGACGTGACGCGGCTCGCGGTGCTCCTGCCGACGCCCCTGCCGCGCACGATCTCGACTTTCCCACCCGGCGCCTTCAACGACGGCGAGCGCCAGGGAACCGGCGCCAGCATCGTGCCCACCCGTACGCCCGACCCCAACGCGACTCCGGAACTGCGCCCCGGGCCTGCCGACCTCGTCGTCACAGCCGTGCGACTGCTGCCGGACCGGAGGATCTCGGTCACGGTCGCTAACCGCGGTCCCAATGACCTGGTTGGCTTCACGATCTTCGTGGTCGTGCGAGACCTCGGCGCCCGCAGCGAGCAGCTTAGCCTCGCCATCCCCTTCCTGCGCGTCGGCGCGACCGCGACGCTGCAGACAACCTCGCTGCATGTCACAGGGGAAGAAGTCTATCAGGCGATCGTCGACCCATTTGGTTCCGCGCCAGACGTGGACCGTACCAACAACTCCTTCCAGGTCACGCTGGTGGCGCCTACTCCCACTCCCACGGTCACGCCAACGCCGAACCCGCTGGACTGAAACGCGAGCGCTATGACCGCGGGGGCGGACTTCTACTGGCAATGCCTATCCGTGCAGGTATAATTGCGATGCCTGCGGACGACGGAGTCCAGTGCATGGATTACCAGTCGCGTGCGCTGGACCTAGGAGGTAGTGAGGGAACGTGGCAGGAAAACCAAAGACGCTAGGCGAGCTCAAGGCTTCCGGATACCGGGTCCTGAGCGTGAAAGAAGAGATGCGCAAGAACCTCATCGCGAAGATGAGGGCGGGCGTAGAGCTGTTCCCGGGGATTGTCGGCTTCGAGGAATCGGTCATTCCCCAGCTTCAGAACGCGATCCTTTCAGGGCAGGACATCATCCTTCTCGGCGAGCGGGGGCAGGCGAAGTCGCGGCTGACCCGGGCGCTGGTAGCCCTCCTTGACGAGGAGACCCCGATCGTCGAGGGCAGCGAGATCAACGACAACCCCTTCGAGCCCGTCTCGAAGTACGCGCGCGACATCGTCAACGAAAAGGGTGACGACACCCCGATCGAATGGATCGGCCGCGACCGGCGTTATGGTGAGAAGCTTGCCACGCCCGACATTACAATCGCCGACCTCATCGGCGAGGTGGACCCAATCAAGGTCGCCGAGGGCCGCTATCTGGCCGACGAGTTGACGATCCACTACGGCCTCATCCCCCGGACGAACCGCGGCATCTTCTGCATCAACGAGCTCCCGGACCTGGCGGAGCGCATCCAGGTAGGCCTCTTCAACATCATGGAGGAGCGCGACGTCCAGATCCGCGGCTACCAGATCCGCTTGCCCCTGGACGTCTTCATCGTCTCCACGGCGAACCCGGAAGACTACACCAACCGCGGCCGCATCATCACGCCCCTGAAAGACCGCTACGGGGCCCAGATCCGCACCCACTACCCGCGCCAGGTCGAGCACGAGATCGGCATCATGGAGCAGGAGCGGATGCGCTTCGACGACGAGGAGTACCGCGTCTTCGTGCCGCAGTACATGAAGGAAATCGTCGCCGAGATCAGCCGCCTCGCGCGCCGCAGCCCGGACGTCAACCAGCGCTCCGGTGTTTCCGTGCGCGCCTCCATCGCCAACTACGAAAGCCTGCTTGCCAACGCGATGCGACGGGCGATCCACACGAGCGAGAATGAAGTCGTGCCCCGGGTCAGCGACCTGCCCTTCGTAATCCCGGCGATCCAGGGCAAGGTTGAATTCGAGACCGTCGAAGAGGGCAAGGAAGAGCAGATCATCGAGAAGCTCATCCAGGGGGCGATCATTGCCGTCTTCAACCGCTTCTTCAGCGTCTCGGAGTTCGACGACGTAATCACGCGCTTCAAGTCCGGCATCTCTGTCGAGGTCGGCGACATGATGCCCTCGGACAACTACACTCGCATCCTCAAGCAGGTCGAGGGGCTCGAGAAGCAGATGGCGAAGGTGGAGGCTAAGACGCCTCCGCAGGTCGCCTCCGCCATCGAGTTCATTCTCGAGGGCCTGCACCTCAACAAGCGCCTGAACAAGGACAAGGTTGGGGCCAGGGTCCAGTACAGGGGCTGACTCCGCCAGGTCCCGAGGTAATCCCATGGTCATCAGATACCGCTACTCAGAGTGGGACGGTACTCAAGAGATACCGCCGCTCGACCCTGACGACATTCTCAATGCCCTCACGGACGACCTGATGAACTTCGGGGACCTGCAGCACGCGCTGCGGAACCTGCTGCAGCGCGGCATGCGCGACCCCATGGGGCAGCGAATGCAGGGCCTGCGCGACCTCCTGCAGCAACTGCGGCAGCAGCGCCGCGCCACCCTCGACCGCTTCAACCTCTCGTCCGTGTTCGAGGACATCCAGAGGCGCCTCCAGGACATCCTGGAGAAGGAGCGCAGGACGCTCGAACAGCGCCTCCAGGACCCTTCGGCAAGCTCGGGGCAAAGCCCGGACGCCAGTGAGAGAGAGCCGGGCGATGAGGGCGGACTCCAGGACGGGGAACCGTCCGAAGGCATGGAGGGTCAAGAAGGCCAGCAAGGTCAGCAGTCCGGCCGGCAGCAGGGCATGCGGCCGCGGGGCCAGCAGCAGTCGGGCCGGCCCCAGATGGGCCAGCGTGGCCAGCAAGGCGACCAGGGCGAGGGCCAGCAAGGCCAGCCCGGCGACGGGCTCTCGGAGGAGGAGCGCAAGCAATTCTCCGAGATGCTCAAGAACATGATCGAGAGGAAGAAGAACTTCCTCGACAACCTGCCCCAGGACCTCGGCGGCCAGATGAAGGACCTCCAGAACTACGAGTTCATGGACCCCGAGGCCCAGGCCGAGTTTCAGCAGCTCATGGAGATGCTGAAGCAGGCAATGATGCAGACGTTCTTCCAGGACCTGCAGTCCCAGATCGCGAACATGTCCCCGGAGGACATGGAGCGCCTCAAGAACATGGTCCGCGACCTGAACCAGATGCTGTCCGAGAAGATGGCCGGCGGGGAGCCGAACTTCAACCAGTTCATGCAGCAGTACGGCGACCTCTTCGGGGACAACCCCCCGCAGAGCCTCGAAGAGCTCATCGAGCAGATGCAGCGCCAGGTGGCGCAAATGCAGAACCTGCTCGATTCCATGCCTGCGGACATGCGCCAGCAGCTCCAGGACCTGCTGATGGACAAGATCGGCGACCCCGAGCTACGGGATGAGCTCGCCGAACTGGCCGCGAACCTCGAGTTCCTCTACCCGCAGCGAGACCTTCGCAACCAGTACCCCTTCCGCGGCGACGAGGAGTTGAACCTGCAGCAGGCCATGGAGCTCATGGGCCGCATGCAGGATATGGACGAGATCGAGCGCCAGCTGGAGCGCACCCAGTACGGTGGCGACATCGATGACATCGACCCCGAGAAGCTGCGTGAGCTCCTCGGCGACGAAGCCTACGAGACGCTACAACAGCTAAAGCAGTTCCTCGAGATACTCGAGGAGGCGGGTTATATCCGCAAGCGCGGCAATACCTGGGAGCTGACCCCGCGCGGCACCAGGAAGATCGGCCAGAAGGCCCTTGGCGAGATATACGCGCAACTTAAGAAGGAAAACCTCGGCAAGCACAAGATTGACTACGCTGGCCGGGGCGTCGACCGCTCGGATGACACGAAGGTCTACGAGTTCGGCGACCCGTTCCACCTTCACCTAGAGAAGACGATCATGAACGCGCTCAAGCGGGAGGGGGAGCCGCCGCCGATCCATCTCCAGAAGGACGACTTCGAGATCTGGAAGTCGGAGGCGCTGACCCAGACCGCCACGGTCATGATGGTCGACCTTTCGTGGTCGATGGCGCTGCGCGGCAGCTTCCAGGCAGCGAAGAAGGTCGCGATGGCGCTGCAAAACCTGATCAGCACCAGCTTCGCGCGCGACAAGCTGTACATAATCGGCTTCTCGGCCTACGCGCGCGAACTGAAGCCGGAACAGCTGCCCTACGTGCGCTGGGATGAGAGCGTCCTGGGTACGAACATGCACCACGCCCTCATGCTCGCCCAGAACCTGCTGGCGAAGCACAAGGTGGGCACACGCCAGATCATCATGATCTCGGACGGCGAGCCGACGGCGCACCTGGAGCGCGGCCGGTCGTACTTCGCCTACCCGCCGAGCCCGATCACCATCCGCGAGACTCTCAAGGAAGTAAAGCGCTGCACCCAGAAGAAGATCACCATCAACACCTTCATGCTGGACCGCAACTACTACCTCAAAGAGTTCGTGAACCAGATGGCGAAGATGAACAAGGGCCGCGTCTTCTACACGACCCCGGACCACCTCGGCGAGTACATCCTCATCGACTACGTCCGCAACAAGCGCAAGTCACTGCGCGGCTAGCGTCCGAACGCAGCGCAAGCACGCGAAGGCCGGGCGAAGAGCCCGGCCTTTCGTTCCGGACAAGGCGGCGCAGGCGAGAGCGGCGTTTCGCGGAACGAGACATACCGGCGTTTCTACAGGCTGATGCCTGGGCCCCTGCCTCTCGGTCACTTCCGGCACCCGGAGTGGGCTCTCGCCCGCAGGTCGCCCTTCGCCAGGCATGGCAACCGAGCCCGGCGCTGAGGGGCCGCGGCGGTAGTGCGACCCCTAAGCGGCAGCTCAGGACGCCGCCGCCCGCACGCGACATCGACATGGGCGCACGACCGATGGCGATTTTCCTAAAAAGGCCGTATTTGCGAAGTGAATACTTCGTAAACTGCTTCCACCTACCGTTGAGCCGCCCGATAATTGGCATGCTGCGCTTTCTGGGAAGAAGGAGAAAGACGTGACCTACGTAATCACCGAGCCCTGCATCGGCACCAAAGACCGCTCTTGCGTCGACGTCTGCCCGGTCGACTGCATACATGATGACGGCGACGAGGACCAGTGCCTCTATATCGACCCGGACGAGTGCATTGACTGCGGCGCCTGCGAGCCCGCCTGCCCGGTGACCGCGATCTTCGCCGAGGACGACGTGCCCGAGGACCAGAAGGTGTGGATCGAGATCAACGCCCTCTGGTACAAGGACAAGGCGGCCGCGCGCGCCAAGGTTGCGGCCATCCATCCGGCATAGCCGTCCCAGCCCTGGCACTTCCGGCGGCGTCTGAAGGCAGGCGCCGCCGTTTGGCGTTCGCGTAGAATGCCGCACGGGAGGTACGCGGAATGCTTCAGACTCCCGTGTGCGACCTTCTGGGCATTAGCGTCCCGATCATCTCAGCCCCTTTCGGACCCTGGGATTCGGTTGACCTTGCGGCCGCGGTCTGCGAGGCCGGCGGCATCGGCAGCCTCGGGACCGCAACCCGCACCGCGGACGAATTGCGGGAGCAGTGGCGGCGGCTGCGCGCGCTCACGGCGAGGCCGTTCATCGTCAATCACACGGGACGTCCCTTCAGCCCCGAGGCTTTCGACGCGACGCTGACGGAGCGGTCGAAGGCGATCTCGTTTCATATGGGCGTGCCTGCAGAGCTGGTCCGGCGCGCCCATGACCACGGCATCCTCTGGCTGCAGACCGTCGGTGACCTCGAGTCGGCTGAGCAGGCCCTCGAAGCGGGCGCCGACGCGCTCATCGCCCAGGGCGGAGAGGCCGGAGGCAACTCCGGCTGGGTTGCGACGACGGTGCTCGTTCCCGCGGTGGTCGACCTCGCCGGCGACGTACCGGTCATCGCCTCCGGCGGCATCGCTGACGGCCGAGGCATCGCCGCCGCGATTGCCCTCGGCGCCCAGGGCGTGCAACTCGGCACGCGGTTCCTTGCCACGCCTGAGATGCGCATCGACGAATCCTGGAAGCAGCGCATAGTCGCGGAGGGCGCGCTCTCGGCGGTGAAGGTGGAAAACGCCGAGCGGGTCATGCCGCCCTTCAACCTGCCCCAGATCGGCCCGAAGGCGGCGCCACGGGCGCTCGAAACCGATTTCATCCGGCAGCTCCGCGACGCGCCGGAGTCCTTCGACCCGCGGGAGGTCGGCCCGATGATCGTGGCCGCGGTGCGCGCTGGCGGCGGCCACGACCTCATGCCGTTCACGGGGCAGTCTGTCGAGCTTGTGCGAGACATCGTGCCGGCGGGAGAGCTCGTGCGGCGGCTGGTGCGAGAGGCGGAAGACGCGCTGCGCGCAGCGCAGGGGGCGATACGCGCTTGACCCTGGCGGTCTGCCGGCCATCCGCCGGGGACGCCAAGCGGCGAACACGCCATCGCTTCAGGCTGCGCACCGTCTGCCAGTCTTAAAGGGTGACGCCCGGCCGGCCGCGGTCCGTCCACCCAGCCCGAGGAGGAGCGATGCTTAGCTCCGTCGACGTCATCAGTTCTCTGGTCGAGTACGCCTACTGGGCCCGCGACCGCATTCTCGATGCAGCCAGACTGCTTTCGGCGGAGGAGTACCGGGCCCCGGCTGGGCTCGACCATGGGAGCATCGGCGAGACGCTTGCGCACACGTTCGCCGCGGAACGACTGTGGCGGCTGCGCCTGGAGTGCGCAGGCGACGCGCTGCTCCCAGACCAGACAGGCGCGGACAGCGTAGAGGCGCTGCAGGCAATGTGAAAAAGCGGAGGAGCGGGCGCTGCGCGCCCTCCTGGAGAGGGCAACGGACGCAACCCTGGAGCGGCGGTCCGAGTACGTGACGGGCCAGGGCGTCCCGCGCTCAGAGCCGAAGTGGCAGGTGCTGCTTCAGCTCGCCAACCACGGTACGCAGCATCGCAGCGAAGTCGCGCTCGTGCTGACGCGGCTTGGGCATTCGCCGGGGCTTCAGGACTTCATCGCGTTCTTGCGGGAGCGGGAAGGGACCGGCGTCTAGCCCTCGTCCGGCAAGAGGGGGATGCGCTCCATCGCGAAACCGAGGTCGGGGTCGAGGGCGACCAGGAGGCAGGCGCCGGCATAGCTGTAGGGCACGGGGGCCCCGGAGTACACGGCGCGCATGCTGCCTTGCGTGACGTCGGCGTGACGGTCCCAGTGCCCGAGGGCCAGGTAGTCCCACTCTGCCTGCGCCAGTTCGCTCTGAGAGATGGGACCCCAGCGGCGCTCCCAGCGCGTGTCCTCCATGAAGTGCCCGTGCGCGATTGCGATGTGCCAGAAGTCGCCGCTTCGCGGCGGCATGCCCTCGAGGGGACGGTAGTATGGGTCACGCTCCGTCGCCGCGCGGCCCCAGACGACGGTCTGCAGATCTTCGAAGAGCAGCCGCTCGCCGCCGACGTCCTTGATCACGTGCACGTGGTCGCCTGCGGCCCGGAAGTCGACGCGGTGGTAGACCGAGCCGGGGTCGGCGCAGTCGTGGTTGCCGGGGCAGATCACCACCGGCCGCCCAACGCGCGCCAGCTGCTCCAGGGCGAAGTCCGTGGACACGGCGCTCGCGCGGTTGGAGTCGAAAAAGTCGCCGGCGATGAGCAGCAAGTCGACGTCGAGGTCGATCGCCGCATCGACCACGCGCCGGAAGGCGGCGAAGTGCTGCGAGGTGAGGTGACGGCCGTCGCGGTAGGGCATGTCGCCGTCGAGGTGGCAGTCGGAGGTGTGCAGGAGGCGGAGTGGGCGGTCAGGCATCAGGACGCGGGCTGTGAGTCAACGGTACGCATCTCGGCGGTGCCGGATGCGGTAGACGGTGACCACGCCCGCTCCCGCATCCAGCTCATAGATGACACGATAGTCGCCCACTCTGAGCCGAAAGAGGTCATTTTCACCGGCCAGCTTAAGAGATTGGCGCGGAAATGGGTCTTCGGCGAGTTTCGAAACGGCGGCGACAATGCGGGAAATGTCGCGCGGGGCGATCCGGCGAAGCTCGCGCTCCGCGGCGGAGTCATACTCGACTCTTAAGGAGGCCATCGGCGCGGAGTCTGCGCTTGACCTCGTCCTCGCTCAACTTCGGGTTGTCTCGGCGAGCAGCAACTGCCCTGAGATCATCCAAGTCCTCGAGGAGCTTCTCATACTCCTTGATAGGGATGAGCACAGCCGTTTTGCGACCCCGTTCGTCCATCACGTATTGCTTCATGACGGTTCTATCCTACACCGGGCCGAGCTTCTCCCGGAGCACCTCGACCAGCTCCTCGATGCGGACGCGGGTCTGCTCCATGGAGTCGCGCTCGCGGATGGTGACGGCGTGGTCTTCGAGCGAGTCGAAGTCGATGGTCACGCAGAAGGGCGTGCCGATCTCGTCCTGGCGGCGGTAGCGGCGGCCGATGGACTGGGCGTCATCTAACTGGGTCATGAAGTGCGGCCGCAGGAGGGCCGCCACCTCCCTCGCGAGAGGCGATAGCTTTTCGTTGCGCGACAACGGCAGGATGGCCACCTTGATCGGCGCGATGGCGGGGTGGAGGTGGAGCACCGTGCGCTTCTCGCCTCGCACCTCCTCCTCATCGTAGGCGTCGTAGAGGAACACCAGGAATGTGCGCTCCACGCCCACGGCGGGCTCGATGACGTACGGGACGATGTGCTCGTTCGTCTCCTCGTCGAAGTAGGTGAGGCTCTTGCCGCTGACCTTCGCGTGCGCCTTGAGGTCGAAGTCGGTGCGGTTGGCGATGCCTTCTAGTTCGGACCAGCCCATCGGGAACAGGTACTCGATGTCGTAGGTGCCCTTCGAGTAGTGTGACAGCTCGTCCTTCTCGTGGGCGCGGACGCGCAGGTGGTCGCCGCGTACGCCCAGACGCTTGAACCAGTCGAGGCGCTCCTTGACCCAGTGGTCGTGCCAGTACTCGTCGGTACCGGGCTTTACGAAGAACTCCATCTCCATCTGCTCGAACTCGCGGTCGCGGAAGATGAAGTGGCCGGGGGTGATCTCGTTGCGGAAGGAGCGGCCCTGCTGGGCGATGCCAAAGGGCAGCTTCTTGCGCATCGAAGTCAAGACGTTCTCGAAGTTCACGAACATCGCCTGCGCCGTCTCCGGGCGCAGGTAGGCCAGGCTGGCCTCATCCTCGACAGGGCCGACGAAGGTCTTGAACATGAGGTTGAAGGGGCGCGCCTCCGTGAATTGGCCCCTGGCGCCGCACTCCGGGCAGACGTCGCCTTCGAGGTGGTCGGCCCGGAAGCGCTTCTTGCAGTTCCGGCAGTCGACCATAGGGTCGGTGAAGGTGGCGACGTGGCCGCTGGCCTCCCAGACCTTCGGGTTCATGATGATGGCGGCGTCGATGCCGACGACGTCGTCGCGCTCCTGGACCATGGCCTTCCACCAGGCTCGCTTGATGTTGTTTTTCATCTCGACGCCAAGCGGCCCAAAGTCCCAGAAGCCGCCGATGCCGCCGTAAATCTCGCTGCCGGGGAAGATGAAGCCGCGCCGCTTGCACAGCGACACGAGGGTATCGAACTGAAGCTCCGCCCGTTCCTGGCTCATGTCCTGTTCTCCGATCGACACTCTCTCGCGAGAAGAATGGTGATGAGGGTATGAAAAAGCCCCGGACCGAGGTCTCGGGGCGCGTGGTGAGCCAGACCTCGGCTGTCCCTAGGTCTGTCCTCCTCCGGCGCGCGCGTCGCGGGGCGTCTTCATGACGGTTCAACGCTACGGGACGGCCAGGGCACTGTCAACCGCAACCTTGGCGCCGCCATAATGGCGGTGATGAACGGCAGCTCCGCGTCCTCGAACGGCGGCCGGCGCCCCGACCTCTCGCTGAGCCGCGCGGCCGCGGACTGGCTCAAGGCGAGGCTTTCGCCGGAGCGGGCCCGCACCATCGTCCTCCGTCTCGAGTTCCACGTGCGTGACGGCCAGCCGGTGCACGCCCTGATCCCCGGGGACCGCACTCGCCCCAGCGACCACGTCTTCCACCTTCAGGGCATCACCTTCGTGATCGACCCCAAGACCTTCGAGCTGGTACGCGGTTCGGAGATCGACGTGGAGGAGGACGGTATCTCCGTCCTTAACCCGAACATCCAGGTCCGGGACGACGACGGGCCGGAAGCGGCAATCTGATCAGCGGCCAAACGGCCACCAGCGGCGCCGGCGTGACGTGGCCGCTGGCGGCGTTGTGGCTGACTGCGCCTCTATCGCCGCGCGCCGCCCGAGCCCCAGTTCCCCCGACAGGCGGCGACGCAGCATCAGCATGCGCTCAGCGATGTCGTAAGCGTTCTCAGCGTCCTCGTCCACTTCCGGGAAAAGGTGGCGCAGAGTGCTGTCGAAGCCCGGTACTGTGCTGCGGCGTCCGGAGTCGGCCCGCAGCTCCAGCATGGGATACGCCTTCAACTCGGTCACCGAGCCGGCCATCCCCGAGACCAGGCGTGTGACCTGGTCCGGGTTGAGCGAGATCGTCGCCACGGCCAACCTCAGTTGAGGCTGAAGCTCGCGCGCGACCTCCGCCAGGCCGTGCTCGACCGGCTGCTTGGTCATCGGGTCCAACTCCGACCCCGGCCGGCCGAGGTGGTAGGCAATGGCCAGGAATACGAGGCGGGCGTCCTCCTGGCGCAGGGAGAGGCTCACGCTTTCTGCTGGCATGAGAAGAGGATACCGCCCGGCTCAAGGCCGGGCGGCGAGGCTACTTATGCATCCGTTGCCATCTGGTCTTTTTCCGCATCTTCCGGTACTTGTGCTTGCGGATCTTCTTGCGGCGCTTCTTGACGACGGACGACATCAGCCCTCCCGGGTTTGATCTCACAATGTACGGGCAAAAGTATAGCAGACAGCTTCGCGCCGGCAGCCGGTGCTAACGGGCTACGTCGGCCCGCATCTCCCCGGCTTCAGCCTCGTGGTTGCCGAAGCGCCAGCCGCTGCCCAGCCGGTACGCGTTCTCGACGTACTGCTCCATCATGCGCTGGGCATTGAAGAAAGAGCCATTGAGCGCGATGGTGGAGCGCATCACCCGGCCGTAAGCCTGCGGCCGGTCGTAGAACAGCGGCAATATGACGTAGCGCAGCTTGTTATAGAGCGACCACGCTTCTGAGGCAGAGTCAGACTCGATGTCGGACTCGTCCCCGATGGCCCAACCGGTGACGCCTTCGACCCAGCCCTCCACCCACCAGCCGTCAAGCACACTGAGGCTTGGTACGCCGTTAAGCGCCGCCTTCATTCCGCTGGTGCCGGAGGCCTCCTGGGGCTTTTGCGGGTTGTTGAGCCACAAGTCCGTCCCGGAGCAGAGGAGCTTGCCCAGGGCCATATCGTGCTCCTCGAGGTACACGAACTGGATCTCCGGCTTCACGCTCGCGCCGCCCTCGAACACGCGACGGATGAGCGCCTGCCCCGCTTCGTCCCGAGGGTGGGCTTTGCCTCCGAAGACGAGCTGGATCGGCCCCACGTCCCGCGCGATTGCCTTCAGCCTGTCAGGGTCGGAGAAGAGCAGGGCCGCGCGTTTGTAGGTCGCTGCCCGGCGCGCAAAGCCGATGGTCATGGCCGTCGCGTCCAACACGACCCCGGTGCGTCGACGCACCTCGGCCAGCAGGGCCTGCTTGGCCCGCGCGTGCGCCTCCATAATCTGCTCGACCGGGATGGCGACGGCGTAGCGCAGGTAGGCGTTGTCGCGACGCCACTCCGGCACCTCGCGGTCGAACAGGTCCTGGAAGGGCTGAGACGTCCAGGTGGCGGCGTGGACGCCGTTGGTGATGGCGTGCACCCGGTAACCCGGGTACATGGCCTGCGAGACCTCGCCGTGACGCAGGGCGACGCCATTGACATAACGAGAGAAGAACAGCGCCAGGAAGGTCATGTTCAGCGTACCGTCGTGCGCGAATGGGAGGCCCCTGAGAGCCGCGGCCCTGGCTTCCCCCAGGACTTCCTCCACCAGCGTCATCGGGAAGCGGTCATGGCCGGCTGGCACGGGCGTGTGGGTGGTGAAGACGCACCGCGAGCGCACGGACTCGAAGTCGGCAGGGGAGGGCGTCTTGGAGCCCTGGCGCGCGAGCGCCGCCTCCAGGAGCGCCAGCGTGATGAGGGCGGAGTGGCCCTCATTCATGTGGTAGGTCTGGATGTCCCGGCAGCCCAGAGCCTCCAGCAGGGCGATGCCGCCGAAGCCGAGCAGGGCTTCCTGAGCAAGCCGGTAGCGCTCATCGCCGCCGTAGAGCTGGCCGGTGAGGGCCCGGTCGCGGGGGTCGTTCTGCGGCAGGGCGGCATCGAGGAAGAAGACGGGGACGGTGTGGCCGGACACTCCTTTGACTGTGTAACGCCACGGTCGCAGCGCTACCTGCCGGCCCTCCACCGTGACTTGCAGGAGAATATCGAGCGGCTCGAGGAACCGGGAAGGCTCCCAGGGATACGGCTCCTCTATTTGCTCGCCGGACGCCTCCAGGCGCTGGCGGAAGTACCCCTGGCGATGGAGCAGCGTGACCGCCACCATCGGCACACCCAGGTCGGCCGCGGCGCGCAGCGTGTCGCCGGCGAGCACACCCAGGCCGCCGCTATAGGTCGGCATGGCGGACTCGAGTCCGGCTTCCATCGAGAAGTAGGCGACGCGCGGCGGCGGGGACAGTCGCTCAAGCATGCGTGTTTATCGGCCTGATGGGGTTCTTTTCACCCTCCTATCGAGTGTGAGCATGCGACAGGAGGGGAGTATGACTCAAGCGGCACGTCTGGCTTCGCCGTTTAGACGCCGTGAACAGTCCGCCGCTCCCTCGCCTCGCCGCGACGGTCACGTCGATCACCCGGCGCGGCCGCGACCCTGCCCGGCCGGGCGCTGCCCTTTAGCGCCCGGTACACCAGGAGGTTGAAGGCCAGCAGGCCGGCGCCGGCGTAGAGGTACTGAGCCCATGCGGCCTCGGTGTCCGTCCCGGCGCCGGCGCCGTGCGCCAGAGCGAGCGCAAACGCGGCGAATGTCAGGTAGTGCAACAGCCGCCAGGCCCGATAACTCACGAGGTGCCGCACGTAGAAGGCAAGCACGATCACGGCCACCAGGTAGAAGGCGAAGACGCCCAGAGCGACGAAGAAGGGCTCGTAAGGCGATGCGAAGGGCAGGAGCAGGCCGCCGAGCGAGAAGCGGACGTAATCGTCCGGCCACACGACGAAGATGTGGAACACGGTGACGGCGAGGGTGAGGAGGGAGGTGAAGCGGTGCAGGTCGTAGACGCGGTAGCGGCGTAGCAGGCGCTCCAGCGCGCCGCCCGTCATCGTCAGCCCGAGTATCACGGACGTCGCGAGCAGGATGAACGCGACGAATCCGGAGGCGCGGTTCAGGTACCAGTAGGTATGGTCGATTTCGTTCACGCCGCCACCACGTAGGCGCTGAAGCCGCTGCTCCGCAGCACCGACCCGTCGGCGCGGGCGACCAGTCCCTCGACGCCGGCTTCCCCATCCAGGTACTCCAGGCCCGCTTGCGCTCCCTTGAGAAGCGCGACCTTGGCGTGGAAGTCGGCAAGAGTCGCGCCTGGCGCTACCACCGTGACCGCCACTGCATCCGTCGAGGCCGGCAGCCCGCTCCGGGGGTCGATCAGGTGGTGGGCCGCGCCCCTGTCGGTCTCCCAGCGCCGGCGGAGCACGCTCGAAGTGGCAACGCCCCGGTCGACGACGCCGATCAGCATCAGGTCCCGCTGCGGCTCCAGCGGGTCTTCGACCGCGATGTACCACGCATCCTCACCCGGGGGGTGGCCCAGCGCCGCGAGGTCGCCGCCGCAATCGACGAGGCAGGGCGCGCCGAGCAGGGCGGCCAGGCGGTCAGCGGCCCAGCCCTTGCCCAGCCCGCCGGAATCCAGGGCTAGACCTAACGGCAGCGTGACCATCCGCCGCCTCTCGTCCAGGCGTATGTCCTCGTACGAGGCCGTCCTCGCTGGCGGCGGGCGTGCGCGCGCGCTGTCGATGAGCTCGAAGGTGCGGTCGTAGCCAGCTGCTTCGACCTCGTGCAGCAGCGTAGGGTCGAAGATGCCGCCGGAGCGGCGGGCGAGTTGCAGGCACAGGCTCACGAATTCGAACAGGAGCGGCGAGGCCCTGAAGGCGGTTCCGCGGGCATTGTTCAGCCGGGACAGCTCCGAATAAGGGATGAAGCGGCTGAGACGCCCCTCGTAAGCGTGCGCCCAGCGCTCGGCCAGCCGGAGACGCCGCTCGGCGCCTGGCGCGTCCGGGCACGTCAAGGCCAGGGTTGTGCCCATCGCTCGGAATTCGCGCCGCAGGAGCGTGCTCGCTACCACTAGCTTGCCCTTGTCCGTCCTCGCGGCGTGATCGGCGGAGGGTCTGCGATGGGCGGCGAGGGTGCTGTGGGCGCGAAGAAGCGCTCGTAATCCACGCCTGGCGCCTCCTGTCCGGTGGCCTCAATGCGCGGGTCGGAGCGGATGACCGCATAGAACGCGCCGAGGAGGCCCGCGGTCAATGCCAGGATCAGCGCCTTGGCCGGGGCCTGCTTGCGCAGCTTCATGGCCGCCTCACGCGTCGAGGAAGTTCAGCTGCGAGAAGCGGCCGTTGAGCACGTCGTCCGCGGGGGCCTTGAGCCAGCGCTCCAGGATCGTGGCGTAGACGGAACGGAAGTCAGTCGTAAAGCGCAGGTTGCCGTTGTCCAGGCTGCTGAGGCTCGGAGGCTCGCCGTAGAAGCCGCCCTTCACCTGGTTGCCGACGACAAACATGGGCACTGCCCAGCCGTGGTCGGTGCCGGCCTGGGCATTCTCGCCGGCCCGCCGGCCGAACTCTGACCAGGTCATTATCAGCACGTCGTCGCCGTGGCCGTGGGCGTTGACGTCTGTCCAGAAGGCGTGGATGGCCTCACTCGTCTCGCGCAGGAGGCGGGTCAGGGTGTTCGGCTGGTTGGTGTGCGTGTCGAAGCCGCCGATGAAGACGTGCCCGACGCGCAGCGGCGAGGCCCCCGGCTGGCCGCCGGAGTCGATCAGCTCGGCGAGGAGCCTCATACCCGTGGCCAGTGAGCTCTGAGGGTAGGTGACCGCAGGCTTGTAGTTGCTGTGCGCCTCGCTGAGCTGGATGGAGCTCCGGTAGGCGTTGTCCAGCGTCGTGTCCAGGAGCGCCGCGAAGCGTGTGTTCGCCGGCCGGTACACATCGTACAGCTTCATGAGGCTGGTCCGGCGCAGGTCCGGGTTCGGATCGCCCACCGCATTCTGCAACTGGAAGGACTCCAGGCTCGCGACGGCGGGGATCGAGACCTTGTCCGACTGGAAGGCCTCCGGCAGGCGGTTGCCGTAGCTCAGACCGGTGAGCGGGTGTCCTTCCGCGTCCGTGAGGCCCTCGAAGTAGCGCCCCAACCAGCCCTCGTTGACCTTGCCTTCGGGATCGGCGAACTGCCAGATGTCCATCGCCTTGAAGTGCGAGAAGTTCGGGTTCTGGTAGCCGACCCCCTCGATTACCGCCAGCTTGCCCGCGTCCAGGATCTCCTTCATCCGGCTGAAGGAGGGGTGAAAAGCCGCGCGGTCATTCACCGGGATCATGTCGCTCTCGGTGATCGCCAGCTCGTTGCGGTAGCGGCGGTAGTTCAGGTCGCGGTAGGGGATCACGGTATTCAGGCCGTCGACACCGCCCGCCATCTGGACGACGATCAGCGTCTTGCCCGATACGGAGCGCACGCTTGATTCCTCGGCTGCGGCAGCGACGGCCTTCGAAAACACCGAGGGCACTGCCAGCCCCAGCGAGACGACGGCTAGGCTCTGCTGGACGAAGTCTCTTCGCGTGATCATTGCTGCTCCTCCTTCTCCGCCAGCACGAGCCGTTTCCGCTAGGCGAGGTGGAACTGCGGCGATGCCAGGATCAGGTAGACCAGGCCGCGGAGCTGCTCTGGCGAGAGCGGCGCGTCCGGCCCGCCGGCATAGTCGAGGAGGACCCGGCGCGCCTCCTCGGGCACGTTGTCATCGAGCACCAGGGGCAGGTAGTAGTCGAGCGCCTGGGCGGCTGTACCGAGGTTCGCTCCCGGGGCCGGCTGCGATTGCTGGCGCGCGCCGCGAGGCGCCGGCTGGGGCGCGCCGCCCGTCACCAGGTTGATGAAGTTGAGCCTGGCGAACATGGTCGCGCTGTTGAGCCACGTCTCACCGCCAGGCCAGCCGGCAACATTCGGGGGCTCATACAGCACCTGGCCCATCTGCGCCAACGTCTGGCCCCGGTTCTGCGCCACCAGGCCGGCCACGCCGCCCTGCAACCCCAGCGCCTTGATCGCCGCCACGGCGTACTCCACGGGACTACGGACGATGGACCTGTAAGCCCGGGGCGAGTACATCTCGTCCGAGCGCAGGATGGCCTCGACAGTGGCGCCGATGCTCTTGCCGCTGCCCAAATAGGTGTCCACGAAGGGCTTGAGTGTCTGCTCATCGGCGCCGGGGTAGGCGAAGAATGCGAACAGCTTGCCCACTATGAAAGACGCCGAGGCCGGCTGCTCGACAATGATGTCGATGACGTCTTCGGGCCGGAAGTTGCCGCTGCGGCCCAGCACGGTCTTCGTGCCGCCATCGAACAGGTTGGGACGGAAGGTTGGTTCGTCGTACTCGAAGTCGTTGTTGCCTGTACGCCGCCGGGGCACGAACCAGCCTGTGAAGGCGCGCGCGGCCTCGCGGATGTCCTGCTCGGTGTAATTGCCGATGCCCAGCGCGAAGAGCTCCATGAGCTCGCGCGCATAGTTCTCATTGGGCGCGCGCCGCTGGCTGCCGCTGATGTCCAGGTAGATCATCATGGCGGGGTCCATGGAGATGCCCTTGAGGATCTCGGGGAACGTCGCCATGGCGTTGGCGCGGAAGAAGTTGTTCTGCCGCTCCATCATCTCCGGGACCTGGACGACGCTGATCTGGCTCGTGAGGAGCCCGTGCCAGAAGAGCGTCATCTTCTCCTGCAGAGGCCGCTTGGTGTTGGCCATGCGGACCAGCCAGCGCGTGGGGAGTCCCTGCCGGTCGAGCGGTATCTGGCCCGCCAGCGTCTCGGCCGCGGAGTCATCGACGCTCGTGTAGTTGACGAGTTCGTCGATCGTTGCCTTGAGGCCGAGGCTCTGGTAGTGGTCGTACTCTTCGCGGCTGACGCCGAAACCGGCGCGGCGGAGGAGGTGATTGATCCGGACGCTTTCCTTCTTCAGGGCATCGGCGTCAGACCTGGTGGAGCCGGACGACAGGCCGTCGAGGATGCCGAACTTGTCACCCAGGGCAGCATAGGTGACGGCGACGGAAGCGGCGGCGATTGAACCACCCAGGATAGCCCTGCGCGTGGTTGAGGTCTTGAGCAGGGATTCCCGTGTTTGCTGTGCGGTCATCTTGATTTCCTTGTCCGCGCCGGCACCGGGCGTCCACTCTATTTCATTATTGATATCGCCAAGTTACGCCCGCGCGTTTCCGGGAATCAATGAAACATCTGTAAAACGTTGCCTATACGACGGAGGGCAGCGGCCACTTGAGGTCGCAGCTCAGGCAGCGGGCCTGGACGAGCACGCCGTCTGCCCAGTAGGAGATGGTGAAGGACTCGTGGCAGCGAGGGCACTGCTGATCGCCGAGACGGACCTCCTTCGATTTGCTTGGAGGCGCCGGCTGCTGCTGACTGCTTGTCATCTCTCTCCTGGCGGCTCTTGGCCGATAAAATGACGCGAGGCTTCTTGGTGCAGAAGTATATCAACTGGCGGCGCGCGGCCTCCGGCGCCGCGGTGACGGCGCTCCTGCTCCTGCCGCTTTACCTCCTGGTCCTGCGGCCCGCGAGCACCAGCGCCATCGAGCCGGCGATCCTTCTCGACACGTCTCCTGGCGGCGCGACTACGGCCGTCGGCGTCGCCGAGGGCAAGCTGGCGCCTGACTTCGAAATATCGCCTCCAGAAGGCCCGCGCTTTCGCCTCAGCGACCTTCGCGGGCGGCCCGTCCTGATCAACTTCTGGGCAACCTGGTGCGGCAGTTGCCTGTCTGAGATGCCGGTGATCAAGCAACTGCAGGAGGAGCGCGGCCTCGACACCTTTGCGGTGCTGGCCGTGAACGCGGGCGAGACGCCAAGGCAGGCCCAGGAGTTCATCGACTTTCTGGAGGCCCCCTTCCTCTACGGCCTGGACATAGACATGAGGGTCACGGACGCCTACGGCGTCTACGGCCTGCCGCTCAGCGTCTTCGTCGATGCCAGCGGCGTGGTGCAGGCCCTGTACCGCGGTCACGCCGATAAGGCGCTCCTCACCCGCCTCCTGGACGCCGCCTCTGCCGCGACACCGCCCGGCGAGATCGCGCCCGTGCTGCGCATCGTTTCCACCATTCCCCGTGAGCGGCTCCTTGTCGTGAAGGCCCAGGGGAGCAGGCTCGTTTCGGAATCACGAACCCTGCGCTGCGACCTCACTTACTGCGCCGGCGACGCCGTGCAGGCATTGCGGGAAGTGGCGGGCGTGAAGCGCGTCGACTTTCGCTCGGCCGGCGGGTCCGTAAAGTTGACGGTCGAGTTCGACCGCCGCGTAATCGACGGCCGGGCCCTGGCGGAGGAGCTGGCGCGTCGCCTCGAGGCGAGCCCGGACCCTCTCTACGAAGGCCCGGTGCTGGTGAGGTACGAGGGTGGATAGCGGCGCCTGCCGCCGGGCCTCCGAGGCCCCTGGACACCGATGATCGACCGTTCGGCCCTCACAACGGAGTTCGAAGAGGCGATCGGCGACCTGGAGCGGGCGCTGCGGGAGTGCCCGGACGACCTCTGGGAAGCAAGCGCCTGGCGGGTCAAGAAGACCGACGCCTGGGTCTGGCCCCGTGAAGGCGTGACGCCGGTCCCGGAGCGCACCGAGGAGTCGATCCAGTCACTGTCTGCTGTCTGGGTGGTTGCCTACCACTGCCTGTGGTTCCTCGACTTCTACACGAGCACGGGCGAGGGCTTCGAAAGCCCCGAGTACGTCCGCGGCGGCCCCGAAGAGCAAGGCATGGCAGCCGATGGCGCCGCGCGCCTCCCGGCCCCCGTCTACCCGCGCGAGGTGCTGCTTCGCTACCTGGACCACGGGCGGCGCAAGGTCCGGCACACCATCGCGACTATCAGCGAAGAGGAGCTGCGGGCGGTATGTGTCCGTCCTGGCACCCCCACCGCGGCAAGACCCTCGAACAGCTCCTGGAAGTGAACCTCGCGCATGCCCGCCAGCACGCGGGCGACCTGCTGGCCTTCGTCAGGCGGCAGGCCGGCGTCAGGCCCCGGCAGGCTACCTAGACCGAGGGGAGCAGCCGGGCGTCGGGCGCGCCTTAACGCAGATAGGCGGCCAGGCGGCCCTCGGTGAGCGCGTCCGCGTCGCTCGCGGCGACGGCGGCAGGGTCCAGGCGGGCGCCCAGGCGTACCAACAGCGACGCAAGCCGCGAGCGCAGGGGGCGGCGCGCAGCCTCAGGCTCCCTGAGCTCGGCTATCCAGACGGCCTGGATGAGGCCGCGCTCGACCTCGTGCTGACGCATCCAGGCCAGGGCCTCGGCCTCGAGCCAATTGAACATTTCTAATCCCTCCCGGAGAAATTATCGGTGATTCCTATCACCCCTGTATAGACCATACCAATGCTTTGTTGCGGCCAAGTTAAGTCAGGTTAATAGTGAGTTAAGGAGCAGTGTGAAGGGGTTCACTTCCGTCCGGGAGCGGGAGCAGGCGTCTCGGAATCGCCTGTAGGGCCGCCGGGATGTAATTTGCGGCCATGGAGCAGGAGAGTCTCCTGGGCCTCTTCCGCCGCTATCCCTCCCTGCTGATGCTCTGCGTGGCGACGGCGATCATCATGCTCGGCCAGGGCGTGACGAGCCCCGTGCTTCCCCTGTACGCGCGCTCCTTCGGCGTGAGCGCCGCGACCGTCGGCCTCACGATCGCCGCCTTCGGCCTGGCGCGGCTCTTCCTGAACATTCCCGTAGGTCTCGCGTCCGACCGCTTCGGCCGCAGGCTGGTGCTGATCGGCGGCCCGCTGGTGGTCGCTGCCGGGTCCTTCCTCTCCGCGACCGCCGGCGATATCTGGCAGCTCTTGCTCTGGCGTTTCCTGGCCGGCGCAGGTTCCGCGATGTACATGACCGGCGCCGCCGCCTATCTCACGGACATTGCCGACCCGGGGAACCGGGCGCGCATGATGGGACTCAACCAGGGCAGCCTCTTGTTTGGCACCAGCCTCGGGCCGGCCGTCGGAGGCCTCGTGGCGGAGTTCACGGACTTCCGCGCGCCGTTCATCGTGGTCGGCGGCCTCTCTGGCCTGTGCGCCGTGTGGGCCTTCCGGTCGGTGCCGGAGTCGCACGGCATCGAGCGCCGCTCGGCGTTGCCGGAGGGCCGGGCGTCGCGCGGCTGGCTACGCGACACGATCGCTCTCGGCACGAACCTGCCCTTCTTCCTGATCAGCATGGTCACGCTCGGCACTTTCATGACCAGGACGGGCGGCAGGCAGACGATCCTGCCCCTGCTCGGCGCCGACCGCTTCGACCTCTCGCCCGGCAGTCTCGGCGCGCTCTTTACCCTGATGAGCTTCCTGAACCTGGCCGCCGTACCTTTCGCGGGCACACTGGCCGACCGCTGGGGCCGCAAGGCCGTCATCGTCCCCGCCTCGGCCATGACCTGCGCCTCGCTCGTCATGTTCGCCCTCGCCGGGGACGTAGCCTTCCTGGTGCTCGCCTCCGTCGTGCAGGGTGTCGGCACAGGGTTCGCCGGCCCGGCGCCGGCGGCGTACGCGGCCGACATTGCCCCGCAGGCCTCGCGCGGCTTCGCCATGGGCCTCTACCGGACCTACGGCGACCTCGGCTTCGTGGTAGGTCCGCCGGTGATGGGATGGATCGCCGACGCTTCCAGCTATGCCGGCTCCCTGTACTTCAACACCGCCCTGGTGGCGGTGAGCGCCGCCGCCTTTGGCTTGTGGGCGCCCGAGACCGTCCGCGGCGGACGGCGCGTGTGGGCCGCCGAGGTCGAGGCATCGAAGGCGAGCATCGACATCGCGTCCTGAGCAGGGCGCGGGAAAGGCGCAGCGGGGCATCCTTCACGCCCCGTCTTTCGGAGCCGGTCGGGGCCGCGACCCCGGTGGAGCTGGCTACGTGAGGTGCTGGCGGAAGAAGGCCAGGGTGCGCGCCCAGGCGTCGCGGGCGGCGTCGGCGTTATAGATCTGCGGCGCCTCGTCGTTGAAGAAGCCGTGCGCCGCCCCCGGGTAGACGTGGTACTCGAACGATTTCCCGGCGCTGCGCATGGCCTCCGCGAGAGCGGGAGCGTTCCCCGTGATGCGCGTGTCCAGCTCGGCGTAGATGCCGAGCACAGGCGCCTTTACCGACTTCGCCTCCTCGAGTTGGTTGGGCGAGCTGCCGTAGAAGATGACGGCCGCGTCCGGCGCCTCGGAGTGGGCAGCGAACCGGTAGGAGAGGCCGCCGCCCATGCAGAAGCCCACCACCCCGAGCTTGCCGCTGCACTGCGGCAGCCCTTTCAGGTACTTCGCGCTCGCCCTGAGGTCGTGCAGGGCGCTGTCCCAGGCCAGGGAGCGCGCCAACTGCATCGCCCTGTCCGGCTCCGTCGTGGTCTGGCCGTGGTAGAGGTCAGGCGCGAGGGCCACGAAGCCTTCGGCGGCGAACCGCTCCGCCACGTTCTTGATGTGCGGCACGAGCCCCCACCACTCCTGGATAACGATGACGCCCGGGAAGCGGCCCTCGGCGTCGGGCCGGGCCAAGTAGCCGCTGACGTCCGTGCTCTCGTTCGGGAAAGTAACCATCTCGCCCTTGACCGAGTAAGCCATGCTCCACCTCCGATTCGTCGCTCAGGGTCCGGGGTAGCCAGACTTTAGCGCAGCGGCCGACTCTCCGGAAGCCGCACCGGGCTTCGTCGCCGCCGTATGCTACGATCCTGGCGTCGGGCCTGTAGCTCAGCGGCAGAGCGGCCGGCTCATAACCGGTTGGTCGCAGGTTCGAATCCTGCCGGGCCCACCACTCCAGTGCAGCCGAGACTGAATTCCCGTCCTCCCTGGGCCGACAATCACTAAATGTCTTCGCTCCTGTACGCGATCGCGTCACTGCGGCATCGGCTGCCGCGATCGCCGGCCTTGATGGCACCTGTCGCAGTCAGCTTGCTGCTGCTGACCACCTGGGCGCTGCTGGCCGCGGCCGCCATCGGGCCCCTGCCCGCTATTGGCCTCGCGGGGGCGCTCGGTTTCGGCCTCTTCGCCGCCTGGCTCGGCTTCGCCGGCAGCACCCGGCGGGCCGCGGCCAAAGCCGACGGCGGCCTGCGGAGCCAACTCACCCAGGAAAACAGGGTCAACAGGCGCCTGGCCCTCTACGACAGGGTCAGCGGCCTCTACAACCGCTGGTACCTGGAGCTTCGCCTGCAGGAGGAGTACCTGCGCTGCGCCCGCTACGGGCTCTCGATGGCGGTCGTCTGCATGAAGCTGGGCGAGCTGCGGCTGACCGAGATGTCGAACGACTCCTGGGGCGGCCTAGCCTCCGAACTTGGCCGGGCGATGGCGAAGAGCGTGCGCGCGGTCGACATCACCGCCGCGCTCGGACCCCTGGAGTTCGCGATCTGCCTCGTGCACTGTGACCGGACGGGCGCGGAGAGCGCCATCGCCCGCGTGCTCCAGAGTCTGGACGGCCGCCCCGCGAAGGTCGGGCTTGCTGTCTACCCCGAGGACGACTGCGACGGCAAAGCCCTGATCGAGCTCGCGCGCCGGCGGGCCGTCGACATCGACGTCCTCGGCGCGGCCCACCCCGAGGCCGCCTGAGGTTAGATCGCTACCGGCCAGCGCCCGCTGCGCCGCTTGAAGAGTTCGCGCGCACCCAGGATCTTCGCCTGCACGCGCTCCACACCCTCGCGCCGGTCGCCTTCGGAGACGCTGAGGCTGATCGACAGCGGCTCGCCGGGGTGCGTCTCCCGCAGGACACGCCACAGTTCGCCAAGTTCGGCCTGCAGGTCGTCGTTGAGCCGGCGGGCGGCCCGCAGCTGGTCCTCGAGCTCGGCTTGGAGCGAGGCCGCGCGCGCGAGCTCGCGCTCCAGGCGCTGCCTGTCCGCCTCGCTATAGGCGAGCGACGCCTCGGCGGCCGCGCGGGCGACGCGCTCGGTCTCGAGCTCGGCCCGGAGCGCGTCCGTCACCGTGGCCGCCTCGTGCGGGACAGCGGGCAGACCCGCCCCCTCGCCCGGGGCTGCCTGGGCCTCGATCGCGCGCAGGCGCATCAGCAGGCGTCTGCGGGCGGCAAGGGCCCACTTGCGTGAGCGCATAGCGGCGGCCAGGCGCTCCTCGAGGGTGTGCTTGTCAGCGAGAGCCGTCTCCAGCATCTCGATGGCGCGGTCGCGCTCCGACTGCAGCCGGTCGACGGCGGCGCCCAACTCCTGGACGGCCTCCCGCGACCCCAGCCGCAACTCGACGGCAAAGCGGGCCGCCGGCGGTGCGGCGGCTGATTGCGGAGATGCGGGGTCTGAGTGGAGTTCGTTTTCGAGCCAGGCGGCGAGGTGGCGCAGGATCTCTTCGAGCGGGAGTTGCGGCGTCAAGAAGCGTGCCCCCCAGGGGTCAGGAGTCTCCTTAATAAGTTTCGGCCGCAGGCGGGCGTTCTAGCGGGCTATATCCAGAATTCCGTCACACTCCGCGGGTCGTCGGGGAGGCGTCCCTTGAACCGCCGGCCCTTCGGCGTGACCACGAAGGTGGCGCCTCGCACGTCCGGCTGCAGGCGCGCCTCGGCGAGTCCCAGGCCGACCAGGCGGCTCATCGCCTCGTCGGCATCAGGCGTGACCGCCCAGTGCCGTGACTCCAACTCGGAACGAAGGGCCTCCAAGGTCGCGCTTTCGAACCGCAGCAGGTAGGCGAGCGCCACCTGCTCCGCGGGCCGCAACTCGAAGCTCTCGCCCGAAGGCGGCCGCCGGAAGAGGCGCCCGAAGTAGTCACGCAGGCCCATGTAGCGAGGCTAGCAGAGGCGACGGCGGATTGTTAGATGGCGAGCCGCTAGACTGGCTGACGGTGTACTCGTACGAGCGGCGCAGCAGTATAAGCCCCCTGTTCATCGCCGTCCCGGCCGTCATCCTGCTGTTTCTCGGCGTCTTCCAGAGCGTCCGCGGCCTGCCTGCCATCGAGGCGACCACGACCCTCGCGCCCCAGGCGACGGTCGGGTCCGTCAGCCCGCTGCCTCTCCCGGCGACCGGCGCCTCGATAGTCTCCGTCACCGGCCTCGGCACGCTGGCGGCAAGCGGTGCGCCTGCGCCGCGGCCCATCGCCAGTATCACTAAGGTGATGACGGCCTGGGTGATCCTGAAGTACCACCCGCTCCGTCCGGGCGAGCCCGGCCCGACCATTACGACGACAGCCGCCGACGCCTCGCGCTACCTGCAGATGCTGGCCCAGGACCAATCGGTGCTGCCAGTCGCTGCCGGCATGAGCTTCACACAGCTTGAGCTCCTGCAGGGCCTTCTGGTCCCCTCCGCGAACAACTTCGCCGAGATCCTTGCGGTCTGGGACGCGGGGTCGGTCCAGGCATTCGTCCAGAAGATGAACGCGGAGGCCCGCGCTCTCGGCATGGCCAGCACTACTTACGCGGACCCCAGCGGCTTCTCCTCTGGCTCCGTGAGCACGCCCCAGGACCAGCTTGTCCTCGCGCGCGCGGCGATGCAAAACCCGGTGTTCGCCCAGATCGTGGCCATGCCCAGCGTGCGGCTCCCCGGCATCGGCCTCGTGAACGCCGTCAACCAGCTCATCGGCCAGGACGGCGTGGTCGGCATCAAGACCGGCTTCACCGAGGAGGCTGGCGGTAACCTGCTCTTCGTCGCGCGCCGCCAGGTCGGCGGCCAACAGGTCGAGGTAATCGGCGCCGTCATGGGCCAGGCGGACCGGCCCGCCGCCTTCGAGGCGACACGCCGCATACTTGCGGCCCTCGGCCAGGGCCTGCAGTTTGCGCGCGTCGTCGCCTCAGGGCAGCCGGTGGCGACCCTGGACCCAGAGTGGTCAGGTCCCGTGGACGTGGTCGTCGCGGAGGACGTCCAGATGCTCCTGTGGCCCGGCATGACGCTCGAGGCCTCGGTCGAACTCAACCAGGTCCGGGGTGGCATGAGGGCCGGCACTGAAGTGGGCACTCTCGTCCTGCGCCTGGGTGAGCAGGAGCGCCGCGTGCCCTTGACCCTGGCAAGGGACCTGCCAAAAGCGGGCGTCCTCTGGCGCCTCACACGCACTTAGCCGCCGGTCCAGCTCAACCGCGCCGGCTCGTCCCACGAAGACATCTGCAGCCGCCACAGCTCGCGCGACTCGCGCGCGCCTCCCGCGAGCTGCAGTTCGAGCGAAAGATTCGATAGCGTCGGCGGCGGCTCATCCCCGTAGGGGATGAGCGCGTCGTTGAAGGTCAACGTCAGCGTCTGCGGCGCCTCTCCGGCCTCAAACGCCAGGGGCTGCGGCGGGTAGCGGAACCTCCCTCCCGCGACGGCGCGGTCCCACCGGCTCCGCCGGAACTCTCGCCGCCCGATCCGCCACACGAGAAAGGCGTCCTCGACGAGCAGGGGCCGCGAAGCCGAGGCCGCGAAGTGCACGTCCGCGTGCAGCGCCGCGAAGCCACGCGTCTGCGGCACGATTACGCACTCCCGCTGCTCGAAGCGCAGCCTGAGCCGCGCGTTGCTGAAACCAGGAAGGCGCATCTGGCTAGAAGCGTAACCGGATGGATGCCTCGGCGTCAGGCCCTTCGCTGCAACACGCGCGCGGCAAGGCGCCATCACTCATCGGCCGGCGCACGCTGGCCCTCAAGCGGCGAAAACGCTATTGTGCGCCCGGATTCCCGGGACGGGGCTTCAGACTTGAGGAGGACCTGAATGGCGGCTCGACTTGACGGCAGGGTTGCAATCGTTACCGGGGCTTCGCGCGGCATCGGCCGGGCGGTGGCCCTGGAGCTGGCCAACGTGGGCGCCAAGGTTGTCGTGAATTACGCCCAGGCGAAGGACATGGCCGAGGGCCTCGTCGAGGAGATCAAGAAGGGCGGCGGCGAAGCCATCGCCATCCAGGCCGATGTGTCGAAGTTCGAGGAGTGCAAGAAGCTCGTCGACCAGTCGCTCGCGGCCTACGGACAGGTCGACATCCTGATCAACAACGCCGGCATCAACCGCGACCGCACCATCCAGCGCATGTCGCCGGAGGAATGGCACGCCGTCATCGAGACCGACCTGAGCAGCGCCTTCTACATGACCAACCTGCTTGCCGGCCACATGCGGGAGCGCAACTTCGGCCGCATCGTCAACATGTCGAGTATCATCGGCCAGTCCGGCAACATCGGGCAGGCGAACTACGCCGCGGCCAAGGCGGGCCTGATCGCCTTCTCGAAGTCCGCGGCCCTGGAGCTCGCCCGGTTCAATATCACCGTCAACGCCATGTGTCCGGGCTTCGTCGAGACCGATATGGTCACCGCCCTCAACGACGACATCAAAGCCGCGCTCCTCGCCAAGATCCCTCTTGGCCGCTTCGGCAGGCCGGAGGAGGTCGCCACTTTCGTCCGCTACATCGTCACCGAGGGCGACTGGATCACCGGCCAGCAGCTCAACCCCAACGGCGGCCAGTACATGTAGGGCCGCTTGGGCATCCGGCATGAGCTGGCGAGAAGGCGAGCTTTCAATCGAAGGCGAGACCTTCCACTATTACCGCCGTGGGTCCGGTGCGCCGGTCTTGCTGGCTCACGGCTTCGGCGATAACGGCAGGTGTTGGACACGGGTCGCCGAGGCCCTCGAGGCCGAGTTCGAGCTCATCGCATACGATGCCCGTGGTCATGGCCTCTCTGGCGGTGACGCGAACCCGAACGCCGCGGGAGACCTCGCCAGTGTCGTCAGGGCGCTGGAACTCGAGCGTCCGGCGCTGATCGGGCACTCCATGGGCGCCTCCGCTGTCGCCCGCGCGGCCGCGAAGGCGCCCGGCGCATTCGCCTGCGCCATCCTGGAGGACCCGGGTTGGCGCTCCCCTGACAGGGCAGGGGCGCCCAGGCCGCCAAGGCCGGACTACGCCGCCATGAGCGTCGACGAGATCGAGAGGGCCGGCCGCGAGCGCAATCCCGGGTGGCACGATGTCGAGTTCCGCGACTGGGCGGAATCGAAGAAACAGCTTCGGGCAACGGGCTTGCCTCCGACCAGCCCGGAAGCGTGGAGAGACGACGTCCGCGGCCTCGAGGGCCTGCCGGTCTTGCTGGTCACCGGTGACAATGCGCTCGGCGCTATCGTGACACCAGAGACCGCGGCCGAGGCACAGCGCCTCTGCTCGACGCTCGATGTGGTGCGGCTTTCCGCGGGCCACAACATCCGTCGCGAGGCCTTCGGGCCGTTCGTCGAAGCCGTACGAGCATTCCTGCGCAGGCACTGCCGCGCCCCGTAGTCCCTCTTCGATTACAGCCCCTGCGGTCGCGGCCCGCTACGCCCAATGCGGTGTGCGCGGCCGTCTGACACCCGAGACCTACGTCACCTCCGGCAACTCCAGGGGCGGATAGAAGGGAATGCCCTTCTGCAACTCCTGCTGAAACGTGGTGCCGTAGTCCTGCTCGATGTTGCCCAGGTTCCAGGCCTGGCGTTTGAAATTCCAGTTGTCCGGCTTGATCTCGTGCGCGCGCTTGAACTGCGCGACCGCCTCCTCGCGCCGCCCCGCGGCGTTCAGGTACATCCCGAGCCGGAAGTGGGCCATCGCCCGCGCGTTGTCGGCGTCGGGTGAGCCGACGCGACGGCTCGTCTCCTCCGGCGGTGTTACGAAGATGCTCGCCGGGCCCTTCGCCACCCAGTCGCGCACCGCGTTCAAGTAGCGCTCGTTCCTTGTCGTCTCCCCGGTCTCACGATTGCGGCGGAGCAAGTAGACGGGGTCGTTCGCGCGCACGATCTTGCCCTGCTCATCGATCCAGAAGCAGGCGGGGACGTTCTTGGTGTTGTAAAGCGCTGCGACCTTGAACAGCTTGTCGATGAGCGCAGGGTGCTTCGGCTGGGCGGCGTCGATGAACTGCTGGCCTGCCTCTGCCCCTTTGCTGTCCTCGTCGACCGTGATGACCTCGAAGTTGCGGTCCTTGAGTTCTTCCCGCAGTTCCTGCCAGACCGGCAGGTCAAAGCGGCAGCTTCACCATGAGCTCCAGAGGAGCAGCAAGACCTTCCGGCCGCGGAACGCCGAGAGTGTATACTCCCGCCCGTCGTAGCCGGGGAGAGTGAAGTCCGGCGCCTCCAGAGAGAGGATCTGACTCCTTAGCTCCTCGGGCGATTCTCCGAAGGCCCAGATGCTGCCGCTTTCGTCGCTGGCATACGGCTGTCCGATGTAGTCCGCGAACGCCCGGAAGTCGACATAAGTCCGCCCGGCGTCCTGCCGCACGAACTCGGGCTCGCGTCCGGGTGGGACCGGAATGCACATTTCGTCGCGGCAGAGGCCCTCCGGCTTGAGCTCCCAGCCGGTCGCGGCGTGGAGTGTCTCCGCCGGCAGCCAGAGGCGCGCCCCTTCGACCGCGGCTTCCGCTTCCTCTCGCACGCTCTCGCCGTAGATTATGGTCGCTGCCATTTCTGCCTCCTGGCCCATGAGATTACCGTGAAAGCCCGCGAGGCGCACGGTGAGGCCATGCGCTGCCCGATCTGGAACGCCCCGCGGACCGGATCAGATCGATGGTGGATACCGCCCGCGGCCAGCACGTGATGGAATAGGACAGTGGGGCCTGACTCCGAGCCTGTTCACCTGCAGGACCCGTGGACCGAAGCCGAAGCGCGAGCCGGGGACGAAGGCGCGCGGAGGCCGTGGCACGCCCTGACAGCGGCGGAGGTGCTCTCCGTCCTGGGCGTCTCGCCGGGGGCCGGCCTGAGCGCCGCCGAAGCCGCCCGCCGGTTGCGTGACCTGGGGCCAAACCTGGCGCCTGCCGCCAGGGGCCGGCCGGCGACCCTCCTCCTTCTCGCCCAGTTCCGGTCCATCCTCGTGTACGTGCTCCTCGTCGCCGGCGCCGTCTCCCTCGCCCTGGGCGACACCTTCGAAGCAGCGGCGATCGGGGCGATCGTCCTCCTCAACGCCATGCTCGGTTTCGCCCAGGAATATCGCTCGCAGAGGGCCCTCGAGGCCTTGCGCTCGATGGTCGCGCCCGAGGCGACCGTCCTTCGCGACGGCCGCCCGGCGCGGATGCCGGCGGCGGGCATTGTGCCCGGGGACATCGTCCTGCTCGAGAGCGGGGACATCGTGCCGGCCGACGGCCGGATCATCGAGGCCGCATCGCTCCAGGTCAGCGAAGCGCTGCTCACCGGCGAGTCGACACCGGTCGACAAAGGCCCAGACCCCGTTGGGCTGGACGCTGTCCTCGCGGACCGCACCTCCATGGTCTTTCAGGGCACGGTCGTGACCTCCGGGCGCGGCGCCTGCGTCGTAGTCAGCACGGGCTCGCAGACCGAGATGGGCCGCATAGCCGGCCTGATCGCCGCCCCGAAGGAGGAGATGACGCCCCTGCAGCAGCGGCTCGAAGGGGTCGGCCACTTTCTGCTGTTCGGGGCTCTGCTGCTGTGCGTACTCGTCTTCGTCATCGGGGTGGCCCGCGGCATCGACGCCGGCGAGATGTTCCTCACCGCCACCAGCCTGGCCGTCGCCGCAATCCCCGAGGGGTTGCCAGCAGCCACCACCCTCGTGCTGGCCATCGGCGTCCAGCGGATGGCGAGCCAGAACGCCATCGTCCGGCGCCTCTCGAGCGTCGAGACGCTCGGTTCGGTGACCGTCATCTTCACGGACAAGACGGGCACGCTTACTGAGAACCGCATGACTGTCGAGCGGCTCTGGACGCCTGACGGCCGGGAGGAGGCGCTGCTCGCGGCCGTCCTCTGCAACAACGCCCGGCTGGGAGGGGACGGCGAACCCGAAATCGGCGACCCGACCGAAATTGCCTTGCTCGCCTTCGCGCTGAAGTCCGGGCTCGATCCCGAGGCGGCGCGGCGGGACCACCCGCGTCTGTCGGAAATCCCTTTCGATTCGAGCCGAGCGCGCATGACCGTGACAGTGGGCGGGCCCGACGGCCGCCGCGCCGCTTACATGAAGGGTGCGCCTGAGGTCGTCCTCCCGTTGTGCGACATTTCCCCCGCAGGCGCTGAGGAAGAAGCGGCGCGGATGGCGTCCGATGGCCTGCGCGTGCTCGCGCTCGCTCGCCGGGACGTGACGCAAAAGGATGACCCTGACATCGAGCGCGGTATGCGTCTGGTCGGCCTCGCCGGGCTCTGGGACCCCTTGCGTCCGGAGGCCCCGGCAGCGCTACGTCAGGCCGCGGCCGCCGGCGTCAGGGTCGTCATGCTCACAGGCGACCATCCGGCAACGGCGCGGGCGATCGCCGCCCGCCTCGGGCTCGAGGGAGATGTCCTTACCGGTCGCGAGATCGAGGCCCTGGACCCGGACGAGCTACGCGTCAGGGCCGCGGGCGCGACCGTCTTTGCCCGCGTCACGAGCGAGCACAAGTTGCGCATCGTCGAGGCCGCGCGCCGAGGCGGGGAGGTCACCGCGATGACCGGCGACGGCGTGAACGACGCCCCGGCGCTGCGCGCAGCGGATATCGGCATCGCCATGGGCCTCGGCGGCACCGACGTCGCGCGGGAGGCGGCGGACATGGTCCTGGTCGATAACCGCTTCGCGACCATCGTGGAGGCGATGCGCCAGGGGCGGGCGATCTACGCCAACATCCAGCGCTTCGTCCACTTCCTGCTCTCCTGCAACCTCGCCGAAGTGGCGGTCATCTTCATCGCCTTGCTCGTCTGGTCGGCTTCGCCCCTGACGCCGCTTCAAATACTGTTCGTCAACCTGCTCACGGACGGCCTGCCTGCGCTCGCCCTGGGCCTGGAGCCGGTCGACCCGATGACCATGACCCGGCCGCCGCGCCGGCCAGGCGCGGGCATCATCTCGAAGCGGTCCCTGATGCCGATTGTCGGCGTCGGCGGCGTGGTTGCCGCCTGCACCCTTGTTGGCTACGCCCTCGGGCGAGAATGGGGCGGCGCCGCCCTGGGCAGGGACATGGCTCTGGCCACCTTGGTGGGCGCGCATCTCGCCGTAGCGTTCGTCTTCAGGAACGAGTCCCGCCCATTCTTCGCCCTGCGGGCAAACCACTGGCTGACGGCCGCGGTGGCGTCCTCTGCCCTGCTGCTCGTCGGCCTCTACGAGGCGCCATTCCTGAGCGAGAGGCTGGATGTCCACTCCCTGGCGTGGAAGCACATGGCTGTTGTCGCCGCCCTCTCGCTGGCCCCGTTAGCCGTCGGCGAGGCCGCGAAAGTATCGGGCGTCCTCCGCCGCGCCGGCCTGCTGCCGGAGGGCGTCTGAGCGTTCACGCTGCCGGCTGCCTGGCCTCGGGCTGGCTGCGAGATGTCCTCTGTTCCCGGCCCGCCGCTACGCGGGCCAGCGCCCGCGAGCGTTCGGCGGCGCGGCGCTCCGCCAGTCCGGTAGCCGTGCGGCCGCACTGGAGGCAGACGTACGCCGCGACTCCCATTTCGTCCACTTCCAGGATGAGGTCTCCCCGACAGCGGGCACAGGCTCGGAGCAAGAGGGGCTTCAGCATGGCAGCCTCCAATCCCGTTCGCCGGCGCTTGCCCCAGAGGGGTGAGCGCTTCGGTCTTGCCAGGTCAGGTTAGTCTCGCGTGCCGGCTTGTCGCAGGTGCCGGACAGACTCAAGCCCGTGGGCCATTTATCGCCGGGTAGATGGCCATGCGGCCCGGTGCGCCGCCGCGCGCCCCTTAGCCTTAATCCCTTGTTCACATCCTTCTATGGGATTTAGGGTGTTCTCTAGACGGCGGCCGTGCCCAAATGGATCCGGCCTATGCTCGACGCCCCCCGCACCGCCAGCTCCCCGCCCCAAATCCCCTCTGGCCCTGCCTGGCTCCCCGGCCGATTCGTCGGTCCCCTGGTCGTCGCCGCCTGGCTCTTAGGCGCCGCCCTTCGGGCGGCTTACGTCCTCCCGGCCGGCTTCCCCCTGAATGATGGGGGCCTCTTTTACGCCATGGCGGAGGACTTGCGTGAAAATGCCTTTCGCCTTCCCGAAGTCACCTCCTACAACCAGGCAGGCATCCCCTTCGTCTACCCGCCTCTCGGTTTCTACGTCGCCGCGGCCATCGACTCCGTCACTCCCTTCACCCTGATCGATGCTTTCCGTTTCGTCCCCCTGGCGGCGACGTGTCTCACGCTGCCGGCGTTCTGGTTGCTCGCCCGCCGCTTTCTGAGCCCTGACCTCGCCCTCGTGGCTGCCAGCTTCGCGTTTGCGCTCGTGCCGCGGAGTTACATCTGGCTGCTTATGGGCGGCGGCCTGACCCGTTCGCTCGGGCTCCTTTTCGCCATCCTCGCCCTGCACCAGGTCCACAGGTTGTACACGTCGCGCGGCCGCGTTGCTCTGCCGCTGGCCGCGCTCTTCGCCGCCCTGACGGTGCTGAGCCACCTGGAGACAGCCTGGTTCCTGGCCTTCAGCACCGCGCTGATGCTCGTCGCCTTCGGACGCAACCGGCGGGCGTTCGCCAGTTCGCTTCTCCTGGCCGGCGCCGTCGCGACGCTCACGTCACCGTGGTGGCTGACCGTGCTTTTCCATCACGGCTTCGCGCCGTTGCTTGCCGCGTCCAGCACCGGCGGGTCCTTCTTCTCCGATGGGGACACGCGGGCCCACCTCCTGCTGTCGCTCGCTCGCGTGGCGTCCACCAGCGAGCCCCTGTTCCCGGTCATAGCCGTCCTGGGCCTGCTCGGCGCCATCACCTCACTCGTGCGCGGCTTCTGGTTTCTGCCCGCCTGGTGGGTCGCTATCGTGCTCCTGGACGCCCGCGCCTTCCCAACCTTTACGACGGTCCCGGTCGCGATTCTGGCCGGCGTGGGAGTGAGGGAGGTCCTGGTCCCCGCCGTGCAGGCGGCGGCAAGGGATGCTGGCGCGGGCCGCGCCCTCGCCGCGCCCGTCGTGCTGGTCGCCGTCCTTCTTTACGCGGGCGTGGCATCGCTGCAGCGCAGCCCCCACGCCGGCGGCGAGGCTGCCTTCCTTCAGGCGCTCGACGGCGCCGAGCTTGAGGCCTTTCGCTGGGTGGAGAACGAGACCCCGCGCGGCAGCCGCTTTCTGATCGTCCCCGACACCAGCTGGGAGACCGCCAGCACAAGCGAGTGGTTCCCCATGCTCGCCGGGCGAGTGAGCGTGGCGACCGTGCAGGGCACCGAGTGGCTGCCCGGCGGCGTCTTCCAGTCGCGGGTGAAAGCGTATTACGAAGCCCTCGAGTGCGGCTACAGGACGTCAGCCTGCCTGCAGACCTGGATGCAGGAGACGGGCCTCTTCTTCACCCACGTCTACCTGCGCAAGTGGGACGGCGAAGGCCGCTGCTGCGACACCCTCGTCGAGTCCCTCCTTGGCGATCCGCACTATGCCCTCGTGTATGACGGCCCCGGCGCGATGATCTTCGAGTCGCTGGCCGACCGGCCGGCCGTCACCAAGGACCCGTCCGGCAGCGACCTGTCCGCCGGCCCGTAGGGCCGCACGGACCTTCCACCCCAGGATCTTTCGCCTCCGGACTTCCATCCGCAATCTGGCCGAAGAGGCACTGGCTCCCGCGATCATTGTTGACTTTGTTACTCATCTTCATCCACAATCTGTGTGACCGGCGCTTGACATGCCCTTTCCGCAAGTAAACACTTTGCTTATTCGTTCACTGGAGCCCACACATGACCACTAACGGTTCCCAGAGCAGACGCCATCCCAAGGTGCCGGAGGTCATCAAGCCGGGCTTCATCCTGCCCGTGAGCTTCGAGGAGATCGACGAGTTCGAGCAGCGGGCGAAGAAGTTCCGGATCGGCGACGAGGACCCAGAGGAGTTCCGGCTGTTCCGCCTGTCGCGGGGCACTTACGGCCAGCGGCAGGAAAACGAGCAGATGATACGCATCAAGCTGCCGTCGGGCGGCGTCACGGCCGACCAGTTCGACGCGCTCGCCGAGGTCTCGGAGAAGTATTCCGACTTCCACCGCGGCCACATCACCACCCGCCAGAACTTCCAGTTCCACTTCGTCGACCTCCTGGACGCGCCCGAGGTCATGCGCATCATTGGCCGCGCCGGCCTCACCACGCGCGAGGCCTGCGCCCACACCGTGCGCAACGTCACCGGCTGCGCCTTCGCCGGCGTCTGCCCGGACGAAGTCTTCGATGCAACACCCTACCTAACGGCCTACGCGCGTAACATGCTGCGCAACCCCATCTGCCAGCGCCTGCCGCGCAAGTTCAAGACCGCCTTCTCCTCCTGCCCCAGCGACTGTGCCGGCACGCCGTTCCACGACCTGGGCTTCCAGGCGATGATCCGCGACGGCGTCAAGGGATTTCAGATCCGCGTCGGCGGCGGCACCTCGACCATGCCCCGTCAGGCCGACGTCGTCTGGGACTTCGCCACCGCCGACGACGGCGAGTACATCCGCGTCTCCGAGGCCATCCTGCGCGTCTTCGACCGCGAGGGCGACATGCCGGGCCTGCTGCGCAAGAACATGAACAAGGCGCGCATCAAGTTCCTCCTGCACAAGATCGGCGCGGACGCATTCCGGGCAAAGGTCCTCGAAGAGCTGAAGCAGGACTGGGCGAGCGAGCCCTACGACATGGAAGCGCTGATGGAGATGGCGCCCGAAGGCCCCTCCGACGGCCCCATCCCCGAGGACGACGGCCGCGAGGCGCCGGGCTTCGAACGCTGGCTGGCTGAGAACGTGCGGCCCCAGAAGCAGGAAGGCTTCCGCGCGGTCACTGTAACCGTGCCGATGGGCAACATCAGCACCTTCCAGTTCCGCGCCCTGGCGAACATAATGCGCCGCTTCTCCGGCGGCAACGCTCGGACGAACCAGAACCAGAACCTGGTCCTACGCTGGGTGCATGAGGCCGCGCTCCGGCCCCTGTACAAGGAACTGCGCGCCATCGGCCTGGGCGAGGCGGGCGCCGAGACCGTCACCGACGTCGTGGCCTGCCCCGGCGCCGATAGCTGCAAGCTGGCGATCACGTCATCGAACCAGGCCGGCTACAGCATGCGCGAGGCGATGATCGCCTTCGACTACCAGGACCCGGAGGTCCGGAAGGTCAGCGTCAAGATCAGCGGCTGCCCCAACGGCTGCGGCCAGCACCACCTGGCGGGAATTGGCCTCCAGGGCTCTTCCTACAAGGCCGGCCCCTTCGAGGTGCCCTGCTACGACATTCTGGTCGGTGGCGTCGGCTACAAGGGCGCCGGGCGCTTCGCCCAGCGCGTCACCCGCGTGCTGGCGAAGAAGGCCCACCTGGCGATCGACCGCATCTTCCAGGTCTACCAGGCGGAGCGGCTGAGCCCGAGCGAGAGCTTCGTGGCCTTCGTAGACCGCGTCGGCCACAAGTACTTCGAGCCGCACCTCGAGGAGTTCAAGTGGGTCGGCGACGTCAACACCGAGCCGGAGATGTACTCGGACTGGGGGTCAACAGAGCTCTTCCAGGTCATCCGCGGCGAAGGCGAGTGTGCCGCCGGCGAAGTGCCGGTGGACCGCCTGGCATCTCTTGCGGCCGGCGGCAGCGCCGGCACCCCGGCAGACTAGGCACGAGCCCAGTGGAGAAGACAGCGGGGCCACACGGCCCCGCTGTCTTTGCGTCCGTGGTACGACTGTTCAGGTCCGTGCCAGCGGGTAAACGGGCGGCTGCTCGAAGTCGATGAGCGCTTCGCAGGCCTCGTCGCCCCACTTGCTCTCGCTCAGGATGCTGTCCGTCGCGAAGATACCCATCGCCTCATACCAGCCCTGCCGGCGATGCCAGGAGCCGCAAGCCGTGACGCCTCGCCAGTTGTTGCGCTCAATCCGCTGGAAGACTGGACATTTGCGGACGGCGACCCGCAGACAGTCCTCCGACAGCCGCTCGACGCTCCCTGCCTCCTCGTCCGGCAGGTAGAGCTTGAAGGCCGCGGCCACCAGGTCGGCCGCCGTGGCCGGGGACACGGGGCGTGTCACGCCGGCCGCGGCCATCAAGTGCTCCATGTCCCTCCTGCCACGCTCGCGCTCTTGGCGCAGGAAGGCCTCGTTAGCATCCTGCCACCGTCCGCGATGAGCCAGGTCGGTGGCCCAGGACGTCGGCTCTACAAGCTGGAACTCGCGCCGCAGCGTTTCGACCTCGTCGCGCGGTAGTGATTCGATTAGCGCCTGCATTCTCGTCCTCCTCACAGCCTCGGGCCGTGGCGGAACGCGGCTCAGGCGACTACGGCCTCCTTCTTATCACTGCGGGCGGCGATCGGCGTGTACGTCCGGCCGTGCGTGCCCGTGTAGACCTGGGTTGGCCGGAAGATCCGGTTGTCCTCCAGCTGCTCCAGCCAGTGCGCCAGCCAGCCGACGACGCGCGCGATGGCAAAGAGAGGCGTAAAGAGGTCCTTCTCGATGCCCAGCGTCTCGTAGACGCAACCAGAGTAGAAGTCGACGTTGGGGTAGATGCCGCGGTCGCCGAGGCGCTCCGTCAGCACGCGCTCCAGTTCGAGGGCAATCGGGTAGTGGGGGTTAACGCCGTGCCGCGCGTAGCGCTCCTCCGCCAGCTTCTGAAGGATGATCGCGCGCGGGTCCTTGACGTGGTACACGCGGTGGCCGAAACCCATGATCTTCTCGCCCGCGTCCAGCATCTTCCGGACTTCCGCCTCGACCGCTTCCGGGCTGCCGATGCGGTCAAGCAGCGTGAGCAC
Organism: Dehalococcoidia bacterium; assembly: GCA_035574915.1. NCBI lineage: Bacteria > Bacillati > Chloroflexota > Dehalococcoidia > Dehalococcoidia bacterium. The sequence continues at coordinate 40,021 of DATLYJ010000105.1, forward strand.
GCGCTCGTTGGCGCCGCCGTGCAGGGGCCCCATGAGGGCGCCCACCGCCGACGACACGACCGAGTACGGGTCGGCCAGGGTCGACCCGACGACCCGTGCCGTGAACGTCGAGGCGTTCATCGTGTGGTCCATGTGCAGGATGAGGGCTGTCTCCAGGAGTCTGACGTCCTCGGGGTCGGGTTCCTCGTCCCGCAGCATGTACAGGAAGTTCGCCACGTGGCCCAGGTCGTCACGCGGGCGGACCGGATCGTCGCCCTTCCTGATCCGGTCGATCGCCGCCACGATGGTCGGGAACTTAGCGATGAGCCGGATTACGGACCAGTAGCGCTCCGGCGCGTTCTGCGCGTCCCGTCCCGGGTAAAAGGCCCCCAGGGCGGCCGCCGCCGACTGCAAAGCTTCCATGGGATGGACCGTGTCCGGCAGGGTCTTCAAGAGGTCCGTTATGCGGAACTTGATCCGCCGGTGGTGGCGCAAGTCGTAGTCGAAGCGCTCCAGTTGCCCCGTGGTCGGCAGGTCGCCGAAGAGCAGCAAGTAGGCAACCTCTTCGAAGGTCGCCTCCCTGGCGAGCTCTTCGATTCGGATGCCGCGGAACTCCAGGATCCCCTTCTCGCCGTCGATGAAGCTGATCGACGACTTTGCGGCGGGGACACCGCTCAAGCCAGGCACGTACTCTACTGTCATCGTTACCCCTTTCTCTTCCGCCGAAGGCCTGAAGCAGCGGCCCGGGGCTTCTCCCCCGCCGGCGCTGCTTCGTCCGATTTCCTAGTTCGTCCCGCTTCGCGTCTGTCTTTGCGCGCCCAGGCTCTCAGGCCATGGCTCGCACTGGCGGCGAGCGGCAAGTGTTCTTCGCCGGCGGGCTTCTCTGCTGGCGCCTGAGGCGCCTTAATGCCCCATCAGCGGCCCTTCCTTCGGCGGCCCTCCGCGGTCTCGAACGTCTTTACGCCCTAAAGCTATTCCCGATCCGAGCCACGCGGTCAGGGCCATTGAGTCCGACTTTCGGGGCCAATCCGCATGTCCGGACGGCCCGTCCCGCGTGCTTGCTTGTGCCGACGGCGCCCCATCGTTACCGTGCGACTTGTCGATGAAAGCCCATCCCTTGCACGAGACCGTCAGCCGCGCCCGCGACCTTTCCGAAGCCGACCGCCGCGCGCTGCGCGCCGATCTCCGCGCCGGCCTCCTGGGCGACGTCCGCACCGAGCGGGCTTACCGGCTCCTCTACGCCACCGATGCGTCCATCTACCAGATGGAGCCAGCCGCCGTTGTCTTCCCGGACAACGCCGAGGACGTCCGTCACGTCGTCGAGGTCGCCGCCAGGGCGGGGGTGCCCATCCTTCCTCGGGGCGGCGGCACCAGCCTCGCCGGGCAGGCCGTGAACCACGCCATCGTCCTCGACTTCACGCCGCGGATGCGCCGCGTGCTCGAAGTCAACCGCGACGAGGGCTGGGCGCTGGTAGAACCCGGCGTTGTCCTCGCGGAGCTGAACAGGGCAGTGGCGCCCTACGGCCTCCACTATCCCATCGACCCCTCCACCGCGAACCGCGCCACCATCGGCGGCGGCATCGGGAACAATTCTTGCGGTGCCCACTCCGTCATCTACGGCAAGACCAGCGACCAGGTCCTCTCGCTGGACCTCTTGCTGGTCGACGGCTCGCGCGTCACCTGGGGGCAAGAGCCGCCCGCGAATGCGGGTGGCCTGGAGGGCCGCATCCTCGCGGAGCTCGCCCGCATCGGCCGGGAGCAGCGCGAAGAAGTCGAGCGCCGCTTCCCGAAAATCATGCGCCGCGTTTCCGGCTACAACCTCGACGCGATTACGGGCAGCGGGCCGCCCGACCTGCCCCATCTCATCGTCGGCTCCGAGGGCACTCTTGCCGTGATCACGGCGGCGAAGGTGAAGCTCGCGCCCTTGCCCGCCGCGAGGGCCCTCGCCGCCGTCCACTTCGAGACGATCGAGCAGGCAGCGGAAGCGACGCTTGCGGCCCTCGAGCACGGCCCCGCGGCCGTGGAGTTGGTGGACGATGTCATCATCCGCCGCTGTCGTGCCCACTCGTCCCTCTGGCGCCTCGCTGGCTACGTGCAGGGAGACCCGGGCGCCGTCCTCCTGATCGAGTTTTTCGGGTCGAGCGAGGCCGAAGCCCTGTCCCGCGCCGGGTCGATGAGCGCGGCTTTCGAGAAGCGGCGCCTGGGCTACGCGACCGTCATCACGACAGACCCGGCCCGCCAGCGCGACATGTGGCGCATGCGTGAGGCCGGCCTCGGGCTGATCATGAGCGTGCGCGGCGACGCCAAACCGGTCGCGTTCGTAGAAGACACGGCGGTGGCGCCGGAGAAGCTGCCTGCCTTCGTGCAGCGTTTCAAGGAGATCGTCGCCGGCCACGGGCTCGAGGCCGCCTACTACGGCCACGCGAGCGTGGGCTGCCTTCACATCCGCCCCATGGTGGACCTCAAGACACGGGAAGGCCTCGCCGTCGCGGAGGCGGTTGCGACCGAGGTCGCGGACCTCGTCCTCGAGTTCGGCGGCAGCCTCAGCGGCGAGCACGGTGACGGCATCGTCCGCGGCGTATTCACGGAGCGCATGTTCGGGCCGCGCCTGACCGAGGCCTTCCGCGAGCTCAAGCGCGCCTTCGACCCCCGGGGGATCCTCAACCCGGGCAAGATAGTGGACACCCCGGGCTTCTCCGAGAACCTGCGGGTCGGCCCTGCCCTGAGGCCCTGGGAGCCCGCCACCTACCTCGACTTCAGCGCCGAAGGCGGCATCGCCCGGGCGGCCGAGCAGTGCAACGGCCAGGGCGCCTGCCGAAAGCTCGATGGGACCATGTGCCCCTCCTACATGGTCACGCTTGACGAGGAGCACTCCACGCGCGGCAGGGCCAACCTCCTGCGTCTTGCCATGTCCGGCGTCCTTCCGCCCTCGGAACTCACGGGCGACGCCATCCACGAGGCGCTGGACCTCTGCGTCGAGTGCAAGGCCTGCCGCGCCGAGTGCCCGTCCGGTGTCGACCTGGCGAAGCTGAAGTACGAGGTCCTGGCGCAGCGCCTGCGGGCGCGAGGAGTGCCGCTCCGGTCGCGGCTCTTCGCCGAAATCGCGGCCCTCAGCGCTGCTGCGAGCCGAGTCGCCCCGCTGGCGAACGCCCTCGCGCGCTTGCGCCCCGGACGCCTCCTGCTCCACCGCCTTCTGGGCATCCACAGCGCCAGGCCGCTGCCGCGATTCGCCCCGCGCCGCTTCGAGGCAGCGCTACGACGCTATCGCCGCACCGCGCCGCCGGCCACCGGCGTCCGCGGCGACGTCGTGCTCTTTGTCGACACCTTCACGCGCTACTTCCATCCGGAAGCCGGGATCGCGGCCGTCCGCCTGCTGGAGGCCGTCGGCTACCGCGCGGTCGTCGCGGAGGGCGTCGGATGCTGCGGCCGGCCTGCCATTTCGAAGGGCCTCTTGCCTCGCGCGGGGCGCATGGCGAGGCGCAACGTCGATTTGCTCGCGCCCTACGTGGAGCGCGGCCTGAGCGTGGTGGGCATCGAGCCGTCCTGCCTGCTGACCTTCCGTGACGAGTACCCAGACCTCCTACGCGACGACGCGTCGCGGCTGCTCGCGTCCAGGGCCATGCTGGTCGATGAGCTGCTCATGAAGGCCGCCGAAGGAGGACCGTCCCTGCGCGCTCTCTTCGCCGGCGCGGGCGAGGTGCTCCTGCACACCCACTGCCACCAGAAGGCCGGTCCGGGCTCCGAGGCCACGCTGGGCGCCCTGCGTCTCGCCGGCTACGATGCCCGTCTCATTGACTCCGGCTGCTGCGGCATGGCCGGCTCCTTCGGCTTCGAAGCCGAACACTATGAGGTCTCTCGCGCCATGGGCGCCTATCGACTATTCCCCGTCCTCGAGGCGGCTGCGCCGGACGCCCAGGTGGCGGTTACCGGCGTTTCCTGCCGCCAGCAGGTCTCCCACTTCACCTCCCGCCGGCCGCGCCATGCCGTCGAGCTCCTCGCGGATGCTCTTGCCCCCCGGCATCCCCCGGCCTGAAGCTTACTCGCCGGGCCTGAGCCATCTCGTGGGCTTACGGCAGCAGTTGGTCCTCGAGGTTCTCGAAGTCTTTCGGGGTCACGTGAAAGTCGGGCTGCGGCGAGAGGTCTCCGTCGTCGCCGGCGCCGGGCTCACCCGGTGCCGGGCTCACCCGGCGGCGGCACACAGGCCGAGAGCAGGCCGCCGTCATCGCCGCTCGCAAGTCGCTCGGGTGGGCCGCGACCATCAGCGCCTCCTCGGGGTCGACCGCGAGGAGCTCACGCCAGCCAGGTACGCGTCTCAAGAAGGCTCAGCCTTGCCCTCGCCCCTAGAGCCCCATGTTCCGCAGGAACGCGTCGGTGTTCGGTTCGCGGCCCAGGAACTCTCGCACCAGTACGTCGCCGTCGACGCTGCCGCCGCGCTCCAGCACCTTGCGCCGGTAGTCGAGGCCGATCGCCGGGTCCAGCGGGTTCGCCTCGAAGCGCGTGAACATGTCGTCGGCGAAGACCTCCGACCACTTATAGCCGTAGTAGCCGGCGTCGTAGCCGAAGAGGTGTCCGAAGCCGGCCTGGAAGTACGTCCCCTCCGGCATCGGGAATCCCGTGATCTGGTGCAGTTCCGCCGCGATGGCAGTCGTGTGCTTGCGGGCGCCGCCGGAGTGATAGGCGTAATCGAGTTCGCCGAAGAAGAGCTGCCGCGCGCAGAACACGGCGGAGTCCAGGTTCTTCGCCTCGATCATGCGCCCCAGCAGGTCCTTCGGCAGTGGCTCGCCCGTCTCCACATGGCGCGAGAAGCCGGCGAGCACCTCCGCCGACCACACCCAGTGCTCCAGCATCTGAGAAGGCGCCTCGACGAAGTCGCGCTCCGTCCTTGTGCCGGAGAAGCGCAGCCGGGACGCCTTCGTCAGTGTCTGGTGCAGGATGTGGCCGAACTCGTGGAACAGCGTCTCCACTTCCGTATGCCGAAGGAGGGAGGGCTCTTGCGGTGTCGGCTTCGTGAAGTTCGCCACGATGGCGCTCACGGGCTTCTGGTAGCCGCCGCCATTCAGCGACCTGCCCCCGACGAGCGTGAACGCCGCGGCGTGGCCGTACTTGTTCGGCCGGGGAAAGAGGTCCATGTAGAAGTGGGCGATCTCTTCGCCGGACTCGGCGTCGAGGATGCGGTAGAGGCGCACGTCCGGGTGCCACGCGTTCGCTGGCTCAACCGCCTCGAAGCGCACTCCGAAGACCGTCTGATAGACGTCGAACAGGCCTTTCAGGACCGCGTCCAGCGGAAAGTACTTCGCGACCTCGAAGTCGTCGACGGCGTAGCGGGTCTTGAGGAGGTAGTTGTGGTAGAAACGCCAGTCCCAGATGTGGAGGTTGGCATCCTCGCTGCGCGTGTGCTCGCGCTTGGCGGCCAGAAGGCCCTCCATATCGCGTACTCGCTTCGCCTCGATCTTCTGGCGCAGGTCGGTCAGGAACTCGCGCACGGCCTCCGGCCGCTTAGCCATCCGCACCTCGAGCACGTACGCGGCCCACGAGTCGTAGCCGAGCAGGCGCGCGGCCTCGTCGCGGATGGCGATCGCCTCTTCCAGGATGGGGATGTTCGCCTCGCCACCGCGCCGCAAGGACTTCACCAGCAGTTCCCGCCGCAGCTCCTCGATCTCGGCGTTGTCGAGGAAGGGGTGCAGCTCGGGGTAGTCGAGGGAGACGCGGTACAGCGTCTCGCCGTCCTGTTGCTCAGTCCGTAGCCGCGATATGTAGGCCTCTGGCAGGCCAATCAGCTCCTCCCGCGTCACGAGGATGGCATCGTCGTATGTATCGATGTTGCGCTGGAACTCGACGCCGAGTTCCACCAGCCGGTTCTTTAGCTCCTTGACGCGCTGCCGCTGATCCGCCGGCAGGTCAAACCCGTCGCGACGGTAGTCGCGCAGCGTGAACTCGAGGAATCGCTTGTCTTCCCCCGTCAACGACGCCGCCTCTGGAGTGCGCGCGAACTCCTGCACGGCCCTGTAGACATCCTCGCGGAACCCGAGCTCGATCTCGAACTTCTCGAGCTCCTCCCGCAGGACGTCTGCCGCCGCCCGCACCTCGGCGTCCTCGGCGACATAGGACATGAAGCCGTAGCGCCCGTGGGCACGCTCGATCAGGTCCGCTGCTTCCTCGAGGGGCAGTATCGTGTTAGCGAAGGTGCGCTGGCCGGCCGGCACCGCGAGCATCCCGTCGATGACCCGGTTGGCCGCCTCGATGGCCTCGGACTGCGCGGCCCTGATCTCGGCCGCCGTGGGTACGCGGAAGTCGATCATGCGAGTGCTCTCCGCCTACGAGGGGTCTTGGAACGACGCGAGTGTAGCACGCGCGACCTACCGGCCCCCGCACCGTGATTGAAACAGCCTCGGGCCGGATGTAATGTTCGGCTGACGGTGCGACCAAGCCCCGAGGAGGACCCGCATGACCACCACTGAGGTATCAGCCCCCCACGCCTTGTTCGAGAAGGCCGGCCGTGTCGGCATCATCACCCTGAATCGCCCCGAGCGTCTCAACGCCTGGTCGGGCGAGATGGCCGCCCTCATCCGCAAGTACATCGCCGAGTGCAACGAGGACTCGAAGGTAGGAGCCATCGTCCTGACCGGAGCCGGCCGCGGCTTCTGCTCCGGCGCGGACCAGGGGCCGCGCGACCCCAACCGTGAGCCCCTGGCGACTACGCCGCCGGACGCCGACCAGCTGGCCGACTTCATGACGCGCTCCAAGCCGATCATCGCCGCCATCAACGGTGTCGCCGTTGGCGTCGGCTTCACGCTGACGCTCGCCTGCGACCTCCGCATCGGCTGCGAGAACACTCGCCTCTCTGCCCGCTTCGTGCGCGTCGGCCTCACGCCCGAGTTCGGCTCCACGTGGTTCTTGCCTCAGATCGTCGGCCTCTCCAACGCGGCGGAGATGATCCTCACCGGCCGGATCGTCGACGCCGACTACGCGCAGCGCATCGGCCTGCTCAACTACGTCGTGCCGAGCGAGAAGCTCATGGAGAAAGCCCTCGAACTGGGAGAGGAAATCGCCTTCAACCCGCACTGGCATGTCCTGCAGTCCAAGCGCCTGCTCTACGCCAACGCCACCGAGAGCAACATGCGCATCGTGCATCTGGCGGAGACGCAGATCTTCGCCGCTGCCGGCCGCACGCCCGCCCGCCAGGAAGCCGCCCTGGCCTTCCGCGAGAAGCGCGAGCCCGACTTCCACAAGGACGACTAGCGCAGGGCGTGAGGTGGACGGCGGAGCACAAACATACGTCCAGCGCGGCCAGCCTCCCCCACTCTGGCGCAGTAGTGCCAGCTTCAGGTCCTCCTCCCCGCCCGGCGGAGAGGGGGATGCCGGCAGCCAGCGGTCACCTCCGCTCGCGCGGGCGTGAACTCGGCCTTGAAGACAGGGAGAGTTCCCTTGGTGAGTCTGCTAAGCTAGTCAGCGTCCGCAATGGCCGCGATACGTGTCGGCGTTGACCGGCTATGAGACTGACACGTATCATGCGGGCTTGACGTAAAGTTCCCCCGCCGTTTAGGAGCTTCGTCTGAGTCTACTGCGCATTCCTCGCGCCAGGAGTCGCCGTCAGGCTCGCGTGGTTACCGGGACCGCCCTGGTCCTGGCCACCGGCGTGGGCCTTATCGCCCTCTTCTGGCTCGCGCGCCCTCTCGATAGCATCCAGAAGCGCGTGTCCGACCTTGCCCTCTTTCGCGAGCAAGCGGGGACCTCGGGCATAGTCATCGCTGCCATCGACGAGACCAGCCTTCAGACGCTCCAGCGCTCTCCCCAGCCGAACCTCCTGCACGCTCGCGCGGTGACGAACCTCAAGTCCGCTGGCGCTATCGTCATCGCCTTCAACCTGCTCTTCACCGAGCCCTCCGCCGACGATTCCGCCTTCGCCGAGGCCATGAAGGAAGCCGCGAACGTTATCCTGCCCGTGGCCGGCGTGCAGCCCCTCGGTACCTCTCCGTCGGAACGCTACGTCCACCAGGCCACCCTTGCGCCGCCGGAACCCCTGCGCAGCGCTGCCCAACAGCTCGGGCACGTCAACTTCCCGCCCGACGACGACGGCGTCCTGCGGCGGCTGCCGCTCTACATCAAGGGCGTCGACGGCGCCGAATATCCTTCACTCCTCGTGGCGGCCCTCTTCGCGCAAACTCGCAGCAAGGCGCCAGCGAAGGCCCCCATCGAGGACGGCAAGGTCAACCTCCTCAACCAGCGGATACCTGTCGACGCGGCCGGAGCGATGCGTCCCCTCTTCTCCGCCCGCCTGGAGGACTTCGAGCGCTTCTCCTACGCCGACGCGATCGCCGGCCGCCTTCAGCCGGGCCAGCTCCAGGGCAAGACCGTGCTCATTGGCTTTACGGCCGAGGCCACGGGCGACCGGTACATCACGCCTCTCTCCGGCTCTCCCGAGCCCGGCGTCGTGGTGCTCGGCAACGTCCTCGACAGCCTCCAGGACGGCGTCTATGTCCGCGAAGCAAGCCGCGGCGTCATCGCGCTCGCCCTGCTCCCTCTGGTCGCGGTAACGATGTACGCAGTGCCGCGTTTCAACGTGAGGGTGACGGCGCTCCTCCTGGTGCTGGTGGCGCTCCTTACCTACCTGATTTACATAGCCCTCTTCAACAGCGACCAGAAGGTCATCATGAACTTCGTCTATCCCGCGCTCCTACTGCCGGCGATGTCGCTCGTAGGCCTGGGCTATCGCTTCGCCGCCGAGCGCACCGACCGCCGGGAACTGGGCGACCTTTTCGGCCGCTATGCCTCGCCCCAGGTCATGCAGCAGCTCACCGAGTCTGCCGACCGCGGCGAGCTGAACCTGGGCGGCACCCTGCGCGAGGTCACGGTGCTGTTCGCGGACCTCCGGGGCTTCACTGGCGTCTCGGAACGCCTTCCCCCGGACGAGGTCGTCCGATTCCTGAACGCCGCCTTCGACATCATGATCACCAGCATCGTCCGGAACGAGGGCATCGTTAACAAGTTCGGCGGCGACATGGTCATGGGCGTATGGAACGCCCCTAACGATGTCGACGACCACGCCGTCAAGGCTTGCCGCGCCGCCGCGGAGGCCCTGGCCGAAATGGCCGCCAGGAACCTGTCCATCCCCGACGACCCGGACGCGAAGTTCGGCTTCGGGATCAACTCCGGAGAGGCAGTTGCGGGGAACGTCGGTTCTGCCGGCCGCCTCGAGTACAGCGTAATCGGCGACCCCGTGAACGTCGGCTCGCGGCTCTGCGGCATCGCCGGCGGGGGCGAGATCTACATCGGCGAGCGCACCCGGGAGTTGGCCGGCAATCGCGTTGAGGTCGAGCCCCTGGGTCCCCAGACCCTCAAGGGGCGCAGCCGGCCCGTCGAGACGTATCGAGTGCTCAGCGTCGAAGGACGTGTCGTGGTGAGTCAGCCCCTTGCCGCGGCGGGGTCCTGATGCGGCTTCGCCGGCGCGTCCTGTCCGTCCTGGGCCTGGGCCCGCTGTTCTTCGTGGCCTCGATCCTCTTACCCCTCGGTGCCGCCCTCTACCTCATCTTCTTCGCTGAGGCGCCGGTACCCATAACCAGCGCCATCCTCTCGACCGTCAACAACGTAGTCGAGGTACAGGGGGTCAACGAAACGGACTTCCGGCGGGCGGAGGAGCAGCAGGTCCTGGTGTCGGGCGATGGCGTCAGGACCTCTAAAGAAGGCAGGGGCGTCATCACCTTCGTCGATGAGAGCAGCATCGTCCTCGAGCCTGACAGCCAGCTGCGAATTCTCCCTCCGGCCCGGCGAGGCGGAGGCCTGATTAACCGCTTCAGTCAGTCGTTCGGGACGTCCTGGTCTCAGCTGTCGGCGCTGGCCGGAGGCAGCTACGAGATCAATACTCCAGCCGGAGTAATCTCGGTACGCGAGGGCGCCATCCTCCGGGTCGGCGTGGGACGCACCGAGGAGGGCAGGGCCGCGGTGCAGGTCGTCGTCCTCGAGGGCGAAGCGGAAGTACGGTCCTCCGCGGGCGACGGGCGCTCGGTCGTGGTCGGGGCCGGCGAGACGGTCCGCGCCGTCGAAGGCGAAGGAGTCGCAGACCCGGAGGCCTTCGTGCCAGACAACGAGATCGTCCTGCGTCTTTTCTCCCCCTTCTTCATGCTCGTAGCCGAGCCTGCCTCCGGGCTCTCGACCGGCCTCCTGCCCCCGGGCATCGCCCTCCGCCAGATCCCGCTCTCCGCGACCACCGCTGGAGGCGTCGATCCGCAGACTGTCCGCCTCAACGAAGTCAGGCCGGGCACTTACACCATCTACCTCCTGCCGAAGCGGCAGGGCGGCTTTTTTACCGTGACGGCGGACGGCCGTTCGCTGCAGGGTCCCATCTTCGCTGACGCGCGCGACGGCGAGACTGAGGGCTGCGAGTGGCTATACCTGCTCCTCACAGTCGATCTCGACGCTGAGGGGCTCCTCAGCTTCGGCGAGCTGCAGGGCCCATTCCCGCTGACCCGCATGCCAGGCGTCATCGGCCGCGAGATCGACTCCGACTGCCCGCCGCCGCGTCCCATTGCCCAGGTTGCGGCCGCCCAGGCGACGCCAACTCCGCCTCCGACAGCAGTTCCGCCAACACCAGTACCCACGCAGCCGCCGCCGCCGACCGAGGTGCCGGAGGAGCCGACGCAGGTCCCGACCGCGGCGCCATCCCCAACCGCCCGGGCGACGAGTGAGCCCGAGTTTCCGGAGCCGACGATGGCGCCCACGGTCGCACCAACCCCGCCGCCGCGGCCCGATATCGGCATTACCCCGATCGAGGAGAGCGTTGCGGGAAGCTTCGACCCCGGCCTGCCGCTGCTCCTGGCAATGGCGCCTGGCGTCGGCTACGCCATCGTTGCTGCTTTGAGGCGTCGGGGGGTTCGCCGATGAGCTACCAGGAACGGGAGCTGCGGGCCCGAAGGCGGGAGAGGGTGGTGATGAGCATCCTCAGCCTGCTCATCCTGGCCACACTCCTTGGCGGCTACTTCTACATCCGCGCTACTCAGGAGGAGACGGGCAAGCTGGCCGTGCTTTCCACATCCCAGGTCACGATCGGGGTAAATGAGACATCTACTCCCGCGGAAGAGCCAGCCGCCCCCGAGCCGTCGCCGGCTCCTACGCCCCGCCCGGCTGCATCCGGCCGCGCGCCGGGGCCAGCGATCTCGTCCCAGGTCCTGGGCGAATCCTCCGAG
>DATLYJ010000106.1 GCA_035574915.1 Dehalococcoidia bacterium
GCCTTGCGCAGGATGCAGGTGATCTTCGGCACGGTGGCCTCGGCGTAGGCGAACACCAGCTTGGCGCCGTGGTTGATGATGCCGGCGTACTCCTGGGCGGTGCCGGGCAGGTAGCCTGAAACGTCGACGAAGGTGACGATGGGGATGTTGAAGCAGTCGCAGAAACGCACGAAACGCGCCGCCTTGATGGAGGCGTTGATGTCGAGCGTGCCGGCGAGGAACAGGGGCTGGTTGGCGACGATGCCGACGGAATGGCCGCCCATGCGGGCGAAGCCGACGACGATGTTCTGGGCGTACTGCTCGTGCACTTCCATGAAGTCGCCGTTGTCCACGACGCGCCAGATGATGTCGCGGACGTCGTAAGCCCGCGAGGGGTTGTCGGGGAGCACCGAGAGGAGGTCCTCTTCGCGGCGCTCGGGGCTGTCGCCGGTCTCCACGAGCGGGGGGTCATCCATGTTGTTCAAGGGCAGGAAGGAGAGGAGGCGCTTGACCTCGTTCAGGCACTCTTCTTCGTCCGCCATGCTGAAATGGGCGACGCCGGAAAGGGTGGCGTGAATGCGCGCCCCGCCGAGCTCGTGGTCGTCGACGTCCTCGGCGGTGACGGACTTCACGACATCGGGGCCGGTGATGTACATGAAGCTGGTCTTCTCCAGCATGAAGATGAAGTCAGTCATCGCTGGGGAGTAGACGGCGCCGCCGGCGGTGGGCCCCATGATGACGGAGATCTGGGGGATGACTCCGGAGGCCTTTGCGTTGCGCTTGAAGATCTCGCCGTAGCCGCCGAGGCTGGCGACGCCCTCCTGGATGCGCGCGCCGCCGCCATCGTTGATGCCGATGATGGGGACGCCGGTCTTCATGGCGAGGTCCATGATCTTGCAGATCTTCTGGGCCGCCACTTCGGAGACACTGCCCCCAACGACGGTGAAGTCCTGGGAGAAGACAAAGGCCGGGCGGCCATCGATGCGGGCGAAGCCGGTGACGACGGCGTCGCCGTAGAAGCGCTGCTTATCGACGCCGAAGTCGCTGGCGTTGTGCAGGACGAGGCTGTCGAACTCCTCGAAGCTGCGGGGGTCGACGAGGAGGTCGATGCGCTCGCGGGCGGTGAGCTTGCCGCGGGCTCGCTGGGCCTCGATACGCTGCGCTCCGCCGCCGAGCGCGCTCTGGGCCTTACGCCTTTTGAGGTCTTCCAGACGTTCGTTGATGTCCACGCAAGTCCCTGGAGGAAGGATATGGCCCGGCGCTGCGGGGCAGGCTCATGCTAGCACCGCTCTCTCCGGGCGAACAAGGCGAGACTAGCGCTGGCTATCGGTCCCAGCCCATGAGGACGCGAGTCTCGGCCCGCGCCGGCGCAGATACGGCGAAGCGCTCAGCTCACTGGGGCGGCGTGGGCGTGACGGTGGGAGGGATAGGGGGGAGCTGCAGCACCTGGCCGACTTGCAGGGCGCTCGGATTTATGCCGTTGAGGGCGACCAGCTGCTCGACCCAGGCAGCGACCTGCGATGGAGGGATGCCCAGCTTCTGGGCGATGATCGTCGGGTTGTCGCCGCTGACCACGGTGTATGTCCCGCCGCCGCCGGCGACGGTGGGCCTGGCCGTGGCGGTCGTCTGAGGCGCGGCGGTCGCCGCCGGGGCGGTGCGGGTGGCGGCCGCGGTGCCGGTCGGGCGCGGCGTGGCGGCGACGCGTGGGAGGCGCAATTCGACCCCGGCCTGGAGCAGGGTCGAGTCCGGGATGCCGTTGAGACGGAGCACCTCGGCGACCCAGGCGGCCTGCTGGTCGGGAGGGATATTGAACTGGGCGGCGATGGCGAAGAGGCTGTCGCCAGGCCTGACTACGTAGGTGGTCTCGCCCGTGACGGCGCTGGTCGTGCCGCTGCTGCCGGCCTGGGTCTCGCCGACGAGCATGGGTTCGGGCAGCTTCGCGGGCGGCGTCGCTGTCGGGATGGAGCCGGGGCGCTGGACCGAGATGGGGTTTTCGCCGCCGCCGAAGATGCAGGCGGCGGCCGTGAGGCCGGCAGCCAGCGCCGTCAGGGCCAGGCCCGCCAGTCGCTTGAGCATCGAAGGGATGGTAGCCAGCGGCTCCGCGCGCGGCAACTTAGCCGCCGCCCGCGGCGAAGGACTGCAGGAAGGCGATGCTGAAGCGCGCGGCTTCCTCCAGGAGTCGCGGTTGGACGCGAGAGGACACGTCCTGGGGTGTGTGCAGCAGCGGGTCCTCCCAGCGGTGCAACATCAGGGCGGGTATGCCGGCGGAGATGAAGCTTGCATGGTCGCTGCTGGCGTTGGTCAGGCTGCCGCGCCTGGCGCCTATGCCTAGCTGGTCGGCGATGGTCTGACCTCGCGCCTGGAGGTCAGGGCTTCCGATGAGGAGCCAGGTGTCGTTGCCCACGCCTACCATATCCAGGTTGAGGACGGCCTTCAGGCGGGCACGCTGCTCGGGGCGCAGGCTGGCAACGTAGGCAGCGCTCCCGACGAGACCGATCTCCTCCGCGCCCCACAGGACGAAGCAGTGAGCGCCCATCTGCCCAGACTGGGCGAGAACCCCGGCGACCTCGATGACCGTCGCCGTGCCGGTGGCGTTGTCGCTGGCGCCGGGCGCCTGCGGCACGCTGTCGAAGTGGCCGCCGGTCACGGTCTCGCAGTCCTTCCCGGGCGGCTTCGCGATCACGTTGTGGGCGACGGCGGTGCCGGCCGGGCCAATGGTGACCCGCGCCTCGACGGCGCCGCTACCGGCGGCGCGGAGCAGGCTCTGGCCGTCCTCCTGGGAGATGGACGCGGCCGGTATGCGGGACTCCTGGCTCAGCGAGCCGAGGAAAGTCCCGGGCTGGTTGTTGAAGATGATGACGCCCCTGGCCCCGGCGCCCATGGCGTTGATGACCTTCTCCTGGAAGGTCAGCTCGCCTCGCTCAATCAGGGCTATGTTTCCAGAAACCGAGGCCGGAAACTCGGAGGGACGGCCGAGACCAGAGGGGACGAGGCGGCCGCTGACGCTGCCGGAGGCGGAGCGGGCGAGAGGCAAAGCAGTGAGCGAGGGCGGGCCTCCCGCGGGCGATGTGAGCTCGACCTTCGCCTCGCGGCCGGACTCGTTCGTCACGGTGAAGTCCTGGATGGAGACATCGTAGCCGAAGGAGCGCAGGAGGCCTACGAGGTAGTCGACGGCCTGGCGCTCCGCGGGCGTGCCTGCCGGACGCGGACCGATCTCGTCGGCGAGCTTGCGGACGTAGCCGAGGATGCGCTCGCCGTCCGGCCTGACATCCCGGACGGCCGGCGCCGGTGACGGCGATGGCGTAGGTTCGAGGGCGGCGGTGGGGTCCGCGACTGTAGGCGCGACGGGGGTCGAGCTGCCGCCGCCGCAGGCGGCCACGAATAGCGACAGCGAAACGAAGAGGGCGGCAAGCAGCCGCCACGCACGTCCAGGCAAGAGGTCCTCCTCCACCACCCTATTCCCTACGAAGGCTCCCGTTTTGTCCCTGGACGGGCGCGCAGGAGAACTCCTCTATATACGGTACGCGAACTTGTGGACTCAGGCCTTTCTCCGGCCTTTCAACCAGGCCTTGAGGCGGTCAGGCCAGCCGCGCGAAGTCGAGTAGCTGACGATTTCGCCCCGCCAGCGCTTCTCCGGCCCCGGCCGCCCACCTGGAGCCCGCAGGGAAAGGACGAAGGCCGTGGCGAGGACAATCAGTGCCCCGATCATGACCCAGGAAGAGCCAGGGATTCCTCTGAAGAGGAAGGCCGCGAAGAAGATGAGGAGGGACCAGAGCATGATCTGGTTCAGGGATATCGAGGCGATGCGGCGGGCGAGCCAACTCTGGGCGTTGGTGAGGCCGGAGGTGACCCGGCGCGGCTGCCTGCGCGGCTTACCGGACTCGGGGATGAAGTCGTCCAGCTTTCGCAGGATCTCGTTGATCTCGCGCTCCAGCTTGTCCGGCATGGTTTCGACCCTCGAGCAGGGGATTTGCGGGTTCGCTTCATTCTACACACGTGGCGGGCGGCGCTACTACCGGCCCCTGCCCGCTTTGCCCCAACCGCCGCCGCCCGGCGTCTGGACCCGAAGCACGTCGCCCGGACTGGCGCGGAATTGCGTCTTGCCGGGCAGGCGACGCTCTTTGCCGTCTCGCACGAGGCTGTTGCGGCCGGCGGCGCCGGGCCGGCCGCCGCGGGCGCCCCACGGCCGGGTCCGGCGGCGGTCCGTCATGAGGGTCACGTCGGTCTCGGTCAGGAACTCGTAGGCCCGGATGAGGCCATCACCGCCGCGGTGGAGGCCGGCGCCGCCGCTTCCTTCGCGCAGGGAGTATTCCAGGACGCGGAAGGGGTATGTCATCTCCAGGGATTCGACGGGTGTATTGAGGGTGTTCGTCATATGGGTATGGACGGCGTCCAGGCCAGGGGCCTTCGGGCCGCCGCCGGCGCCGCCGGCCAGCGTCTCGTAGTAGGCGAAGGGCCTCCGGCGCAAGGAGTCGAAGCCGCCCACGGCGATGTTGTTCATCGTGCCGCTGCTCGCCGCTGGCACGATGTCCGGCAGCGCGCGGCCGAGGGCTCCGAGGACGGCGTCGACGATGCGCTGGGAGGTCTCCACGTTGCCGGCCGACACGGCACGGCCGGGGCTGGCATTGACGACGCTGCTCTCCGGGAGGATGACAGTCACGGGCCGGAAGCAGCCTGCGTTCATAGGCGCGTTTTCGCCGAGGAGACAGCGGACGACGTAATAGACGGCGGAGCGGGTGACAGCCGCGACCGCGTTCACAGACGAGTGGCGCTCGGCTGCCGAACCGGTGAAGTCGACGACGAGCTCGCCCTGCCCCGCCACGAGGGCGACCTGGATTGGGACGACGCCACGGGAGATCCCGTCGTTGTCGAGAGCGTCGCGGAAGCGGTAGGTGCCGGGAGGGATGCGGGCGAGGGCAGCGCGGGTGAGGCGCTCGGCGTAGTCCAAGAGGTCGCGCATGCGCGCGCGGAGGACGCCGGGGCCATACTTGGCGGCGATCTCCTGGAGGCGGCGCTCGCCAACGCGATGGGCGGCCATCTGGGCGTCGAGGTCGCCGCGGCGCTCGTCCGGCGTACGCACGTTTCGAAGGATGAGGGCGAGCGCTTCCTGGTTCAGCACGCCGCGCCGCATGAGCTTGAGGGGCGGGATGATGAGGCCCTCCTGCACTAGCTCCCTGGCGAGGGGCATCGAGCCGGGGGCCATGCCACCGATATCGGCCTGGTGGGCGCGGGAGGCGACGAAGCCGAGGAGGCGTCCCGGGCGGGCCGAGGAGCGCTCGAAGACGGGCGAGACCATTGTCACGTCCGGCAGGTGAGTGCCGCCGAGATAAGGGTCGTTCAGCAGGGCGAGGTCCCCCGGGGCAAAAGGCGCAAGCGAACGCACGGCCGCCACGGACTCAGGCATCGCGCCGAGGTGCACCGGGATGTGGGCCGCCTGGGCGATCAGGTTGCCGGTCGGGTCGAAGACGGCGCAGGAGAAGTCGCGGCGCTCGCGGATGTTGGGCGAGAGCGCGGAGCGGCCGAGGGTGGCCCCCATTTCCTCCGCGACGGACGCGAGGACCGAGTCGAAGATGGAGAGGGCGGCGGCGTCAGGCCTGGCCACGGGGCATTCCGGGCAGTCGTTGCAGGACGGCTTCGACGACCTCGGCCGCCGAGTGGGCGCCGGTGTTGAACTCGAGGACCTCGGGGCCTTCGCGCTGCCGGTAGGAGCCCTGGACCCGGCGGGCGAGGTCGAGGTCGTCCAGGCGGCCCGTGGCAGCGGCGCGGCTCGCCAGCGCTTCCTCGGGCGCCGAGAGCCGGACGATCATCTTGCGCAGGGTCATCATGCGCATGAGCGCGAGAAGCTGGTCGATGGCCGCCTCGTAGCTCACGAGACGGCCATCGCTCTCGAACATGAAGGGACCTTCGACGATGCAGTTGTAGTGGAACTTCAGGTAGTTCGCGACGAGGAGGCGGAGCTGCTGGTGTACCAGCTCGAGCTCGGCGTGGCGGTCGGGGTCCGGCCGGGCGATGGCCTCGTTCAGCAAGTAATCGGTGCTCACGACGGCTGTCGGGCGGCTCATGGCCCGGCCGAGAGCGTGAGCGATGGTCGTCTTGCCTGCGAGCGGTGGGCCGTAGATGACGATGAGGTCAGGCATGGGTCTCGCTTTCCAGTATGAGGTTGCCTGCGACGTCCACCCTGCCGGTCCAGCCGGGCGGCACGAGGGTGGTGCTGTCCATCTGCTCGATGACGGCGGGGCCGTGCAGGACGTTGCCGGCAAGGAGGCGGTCGCGCGCGTAGACGGCCGCGCTGACCTCGGCGGACCCGAAGAGGACCGGCCGGCGGCCCTCGAAGGCCGCAGCGGCGTCCGGTCCGCCCTCGGGCACGCCAGCGACGGGCGGGACGTCCCGTCTCAGCCGCCCGCGGGCGCGCACGAGGGTCAGCTCGACCGTGCGCGAAACGTCGGCGTGGCCGTAGCAGCGGCGATGCGCCTCGTGGAACGCTTGGACTGCTCCCGCGAGCGCGCCCGGCCAGGGGACGGTGAGTTCGTAACCCTGACCGGTGTAGCGAAGGTCAACGGCCGGCTCGACTTCGGCGCCGGCGCCAAGGTCTGCCCGCAGGCGGCGGGCCAGGCCGCTCACGGCGGAGGCAATCCGCGCCTCGATCTGCGTGGCCTCAGCGGGCGTTAAGGTGGCGATAAGGGGCGTCGACACGTCGCGGGTGATGTCGGCGAGGGCCATGCCGATGGCCGAGAGGAGGCCGGGATAGCGCGGGACGAGCACGCGGGGCATCGACAGGGCGGCGGCAAGGTCGCAGGCATGAAGCGGGCCAGCGCCCCCGAAGGCCACGAGG
>DATLYJ010000107.1 GCA_035574915.1 Dehalococcoidia bacterium
GGGCGGGCGCTGCGCGTGAACGAGGCCCGCGAGCGACCGCGCTTCGGCGGTGGTGGCGGCGGCGGAGGCTACGGCCGGCGCTAGACGCTAATCCCGGCGCTCGGTCAGTGGCACGAACGGCGTGAGGGCCAGGGCGGCGAGGAGACCGCCCGGCGCGATCGCGAGCGCATACTCCGGGTAGACGACAAGCAGCGCGAAGACCGTGACGTAGAGGGGTATCGAGACGATGGCCCAGCGCCAGAACGTCACGGTCAGGATGCGGCCGCAGACCTTGCACTCGTGGTCGACAAGGGGGCCCATGGAAAGCCGGCGCGCCAGCGTCATCGCCCGCGCGCCGCAGCCGGGGCAGGTTACGCTCGGCAACACCGTCATCGCTGTCTCACCAGCGCCGCGGGCGGCCCTGCAGCACCCCTATTCCGATTCCACCACCAGCGCATGCGGCCCCACCTCAAGCGAGTCGCCCGGGCCGAGACTGAGCCAGGCGCCGCCTCCGTGGACGCGTCCGTCTAGGCGGTGGAACATCAGCTTGCCGTCACGGTACCAGACGCGGGCGTACTCATCCGCGATCCCTTCGAGCCGGATGTGGCAGCCCTCCCGCGCGCCGAGGGTCAGCGGCTCATCGCCGATCGGGTAGCGCTGCCCTTTGCTCGGGCCCCCGGCGACGACGAGGCTCAGGCGCGGGAAGGCGCCGTCGACTCGCGGGCCCTCCGGCGCCGTCTTCAGCTCTGAAGCGGCACGGGCGGCGAGCACGGCGAGTTCGGCGGCGAGCTTCCGGTCCCTCACCTTCGCTTGCACATACCGCCCGGAGACGGCTGTCACGCCCACGACCAGGATCGCCGCCAGGACGATGGCGATGAGCTGAGAGTTGTCGCTTTTGTCCGGCGGGGGCGGTAGCGGGGCCACCTCCGCCGGCACGGCGGTCGGGTCGGGGATGGTGCGGCGGGTCGTGTAGTCGGCGCGAACCTCGAGGGTTCCCGAGCCAGTGTTTATGCGGAGGAACAGCGAGCGCTGGCGGACGTCCGCGGGCGCCGAGGATTCGATGGTCAGGACGTACTGGCTGCGGAGCAGTTCCGCGAGCTGCTGATAGATACCTGGTATGGCGGCCGGCGTCGGGGCGGCGAAGAACGCGCCGCCGGTCTGGCCGGCCAGTTGCTCGAGATAGGCGCGGTCGATGCTCGGGCCCAGGCCGATCGCGTACACCGGGACGCCAGCCTCGGCGGCGAGGCGCAGCGATTCGTCGCGGGAGACGGTCGATACACCGCCGAAGTCCTGCCCGTCCGAGAGCAGGATAATTGCCCGGCGGGCAAGGCTCGCCGAGCGGGCGACCTCGACGGAGCGCGCAACGCCGGTATAGAGGGCCGTGTTCCCGACTGCCTGAAGGCGGTCCACCTCCTGCAGGGCAGGCGTGCGGTCAAGGGCGAGCGCGGTAAGGACGTTGACGTTGTCGCTGAAGCTTATCAGGGCAGCCTGGTCGACGGGCTGGAGGCTGCGCAGAAAGGTCCCGGCCGCCGCCTTCGCCTGGGTGATGGCGTTGCCCGCCATGCTGCCGCTGGTGTCGATCGTGAGGACGACGGCGACGCCGATGCGCTGGTCGACGACGGACTGCACGCTGGCGACGTTGGCGGCCGCGCCGGTCTCTTCGGCCTGGAAGGCCCCGGCGCCGAGGCCGGTCACCGGCCGGCCGCCGACCTCCGCCACGCTGAGGACGACGCGCACGCGGGGGAAGTCCGAGTCGTCGACTTCGATGATGCGGGCGGTCTGGTGATTGTCGGCGCGGACGGGGGCGGCGGCAAAGACGGCGCTAATGAGGAGCGCGACGAGTACCGATAACTCCATGAGGCGTGACACTAGTCGTCTCCCCGGCAGGGTGTCTCCAGTATGACAGACGGCGACGCCTACGAAAGGAAGCGGAAGATGGCCGAGCAACCCCCGGCGAACTCCACCCCCGTGATTGACTTTGCACTGCGCGTGGAGTCCATCCGGCGCCGGCGGGCGCTGACGCGCCTGCGGGAGGCCGTGCTCTCGCAATCGCCGGGGCTCCGCCGCGTCCATCGCGCGGTGCGGGCCCGGATCCTGGCCCGCGTGGCCTGAGCCGGGTGTTAAACGCATCACACTATTAGGGTTTTTGCCTAATTGACAACCCGAGGATTTGGCCCAGAATGTCGCTAAGCGATCGTAGGGCGGGGACGACAATCTGGGGCAACTTCAGGGCCTTCATTCGCTGCCTCCTCAGATAATCTGTAACGCTGGACAGCCCCACTCGTTCTGCCTGATAGATCACCCCTTTATGGCGCAGGGCGCACGCTCGGGGGATCGCGGTCGCAGTTGGGACCGCCAGGGAGGGCGATGTGGCGGCGACAGTATCAGTCGCACTGCCGGCTACAGCGGCGACCGGGGCGCGCGAAACCACTGCAGCACCTCTAGATGAAGCGACCTGGTCGAAAATCTTCGACGACAACTACGCCCTGATATATCGCTACGCCCACGCGCGCCTAGGCTGCCGCGAGGACGCCGAGGAACTGGCCTCGCAGGTGTTCCTGGAGGCGCTGCGCAGCATCCACCTCTACAAACCCACCGACAAGCCTATCCTTGCCTGGCTCTACGGCATCGCCCGGAATCTGGTCGCGAACCACGTCCGGCGCAAGCAGCGAGCGAAGGCGGCGTACGACACGTTCGCGCAGAAGCTGTCGCTCCCTGCCGGGGACTTCATCGTCGACCGGCTGGCACTATCGCAGGCGCTGGGCAAGCTCACGCCGGAGCAGCGGGACGTAATCGTGATGCGCTTCATATCCGGCCTGTCGACGCCGGAGATCGCCGCGGCCATGGGCCGCAAAGAGGGGGCGATCTATTCGCTCCAGGTGCGCGCCCTTGCGTCACTGAGGAAAGTTCTTTCATCTTAAACCGCTAGGCTGCCGACAGAACGCGCGCGTTCTGACCATGTATATGCCAGAAAAGCCGCCATGCGGAGACGAGACCTGCGCGCTCTTGCCGAGTGCTACAAGATAATCGAGGCCACGGGCGACCTTGCCCTCTGCCGCAAGCTGTACCCGGAGGTCATGGACCGCCTGGTGAAGGACGTGAAGCTCCAGACGCGCCTCGCCGCCTTCAAGGCGCCGGAACCCGAAGCCAGCGCGTCCGCGCGCGCGGCCCTGCTGGAGGCGCTGAAGGCCGCCCAGCGGGGCGGGAATGGCGCCGGCGCCAAGTAAGCTGCACTCCGTCACGCCACCCTAATTCTCTCGACGCAGCCAGCCGATAATCTTGTTAGACTCGGCACGAGAGGATGGCGGCGTGAGCATCAACCCTTGGCTCCTGGGCCTCGTGGTGGCGATAGGCTCGTACGCTGGCTGCGAGTTGGCGAACGTACGCGAAGTCGCAGTCGCCATCGGGCTCTTTTCGTTTATGAACGGTTTCGGCGCCTGGCTGCTGGTCACGGTTACGAAGAACCTGATCGCGGTACTCAAAGGCGGCCACATTCGCTTCTACTAGTTAGCCGGGCGGGTTAGATACCTGCTGAAAGACCTAGGCCCGGCGAAAACGGCGCGGCCTCGACCATCTAGGAGTGATGGGTCGACGCAGCGCTGGTTCGTCTAGGCATTTGGCCCTCGCCTGTTGGCTGTTGGCGCCTTTGCCGGTGCCTGGGACTCGGTAACCCGGAATGTCCGCGCTCGAATCTCAGGTGCAGGCCTCCGCGCCAGCTGTGCCAGTTCCTGGGTCCCTGGACCTCGTTGTTGCCCGCACCGGGCTTGACGCCCGTCGCTTTGCCTTCATCTCGCTTTGCCTGGCGTTCTTGTCGATGGGCCTGGTCGGTTATACCGACCTTGACTACTGGTGGCATCTGAGCACCGGGCAGTACATATTCGAGACTCAGTCAATCCCTCAAACCGACCCATTCTCGTTCACTGCCGCCGGCAAGGACTGGGTCGCCCATGAGTGGCTTTCTGAGCTGGCCATCTATGTGGTGCAGGCCATCGGCGGCTATGCCGCGAACGTGGCCGTCTTTACTGCCGCGGGACTGACAGCGCTGGTCGTTGGATACCGCACGGTCCTTTCGTTTGGCGTTTCCCGGCGGCTTGGGGTCGGGCTCTTCTTCTGGGCAGGGCTCCTCTTTGCAGGCTTCTGGACCGTACGGCCGCAGCTCTTTACGTTTGCGCTCTTCTCTGTATTCTTGGCCGTTCTGTTTGCCCACAGGAGGGGTAAGAACCGCCTTTGGCTGCTCCCTCCACTGATGGTGTTATGGGCAAACCTTCACCTTGGATTTACATATGGGCTCGCTCTGGTCGGGCTGTACGCCGTCGCGACCACCTTCGAGCGCGTCCGCTGGTCAGAGGCGCGCGACCTAAAGGCAATCTACCTTACGCTCGCAGGCTGCGTACTGGCCACGTTCCTGACTCCGTATCCGGGGGAGCTTCTACTGTATCCGCTCGGCTACTTCGAGTCCGGTACGGCCACGTCCCAGATTGCGGAGTGGCGATCGCCCGACTTCCACCAGCCGTTCATGATCCCCCTGGCGATTTCCATTCTCACATTTGCTGCGATTGGGTTGTTCAAGCGGCCGCATGACGCCTTTGTGCCATTGCTGGGCCTTGTCTTCACGTTTCTGGCTCTGTCGTCCGTCCGCAACCAGCCGCTGTTCGCGCTTGTCTTTATCGTTGTGATTGCAGCGCTGCGCGAAGGGGAGTCACTGCGCGAGGCGGGGGTGACGCCGCTGCGGCGGATGAGGCTCCACCTGGCCGGGCTCGTTCTCGTAGCGGCAGCCCTGACCATTGTCTTCCTGATGAGGCCGCAGTATTCGCAGCTCCGCGAGACAGCGAATCTAGATGGGCTCATCAAGTACCCCGTCGCTGGGGCCGATTTCATCCGAGAGCGATACCCTGACGCGCGCCTATTCAACGAGTACGCGTGGGGAGGATTCCTGATCCACCGGCTCTATCCACAAAAGGTCTTCATCGACGGTCGTAACGACTTCTACGGCCCGACAATCATGAGCGACTACCGAAAGGTCGTAGGCGGCAGGCCGGAATGGCAGTCCATCCTGGACAAATATGGCGTTGACGTAGCCATCGTCCTGAAGGACTCGGCCCTTGCTCAACTCCTTCGAGAGAGTGACGAGGTGTGGCGGCTGGAGTTTACAGGAGAAAGGGAGGCTGTCTTCGTCCGATCCGGACGCTCGCTGCGTGACGACGCGGGCCGTTGCATGTGGCCTGGCGAGGGCAGCTCATTCGTATCCTCAGGGTGCCCTAATGGCGGCTGATCCTGCGGCGGGGGCCCGGATCGGCCGCGTAGGGTATGCGCTCCCGATCCTGCCATCCCTGGCCGATGCTGCCATCGGCCGCCATCAGGGCCTCCTTGCGAAGGTCCTGAGATACATGGTCATCGGCCTGGCGGTAACGGCGGTCTATGACCTGGCCGTGGTCATATTGACGCACTGGCAGGGGGTTGCTGCGCTGGAGTCGGCGGTCATTGCGTATTGCCTGGCGGCCCCGTTCTCGTACCTTGGGCACCGCTTCTATACGTTTTGCTCCGATGCGAAGGTCCGGCCGGAGCTCACGAGGTTCTTACTTGCCGCTCCTTGGAGTTTTGCGGCCTCTCTTGCAGGGATGTTTGTCATGACCTCGTTGCTCGGGCTGCCGGCAATAGCTGGAGCGCTCGCGGCAACAGTGCTGGTCCCTCTGGGGAACTTTCTGATCTTGAGCTACAGGGTCTTCCTTCCGAGTCCTGCGGGGTCCTGATTGTCCGGCTCCGCGTTCAGCCGCCGAGCACGGTTGCCACGCCCAGGCGGTCGGCGATGGGTCCTCCCGGCGGCGTGGCCGAGCTCGTTGGACTTCGCCACCCCGGTGGCGGTCGCCGTCATCACCCTAGCGGCTTTGCTCGCGAGGCTGGCGCTGGTGACCAGTACAGACTTTCCACTCGGCGACGGTGGGCTCTTCTACGCAATGGTGGAGGACCTTCGGGCTAACCGTTTTTCGCTGCCGGCGTTCACATCCTATAACGACAGCGAGATCCCGTTCGCTTACTCCCCACTGTCTTTCTATGTCGCCGCAGCAATGGGAAGCATTGGTGTTTCCACGCTTGATTCGCTCAGGTTCCTGCCGCTTACGGTAGGCGCGGCGGCAATCCCGGCTTTCTACCTTTTCGCGAAAGCAGTGCACATGAAGGGCTCTACAGCCCTTATTGCGACCTCTTTGTTCGCGTTTGCGACCTCCTTCGGGTGGACGATTCTAGGCGGTGGCCTCACGCGTACATTTGGCATCTTCTTTGGGTTACTCGCCATGTATCACCTATACGTGCTGACCTCGCGAGATGGGTCGCTGAAGCGAGTAATGCTAGCCGGTGCGTTCGTGGCACTGACTCTACTTTCGCATCAGCAATTGGCATGGACGGTTAGCGTTGCCTTTGGCCTCATGCTTGTCGCACTCACTCCGCGCTTCTCCTGGCGCTCTCTTGGTCCTCCGTTCGCAGTCACGATCATCGTATTGGCACTTACGGCGCCCTGGTGGCTGTCAGTAATCAGTACACATGGCACAGGTCCCTTTCGTGCGGAGTTCGCCGCCGGCAGTTTCTCGCCGCTGCGCGCCGTCGTAGGAATAGTCTCACTCGTCGTCGCAAGGAGGTCATTTCCCCTGGCCTTTTTGATCGCGCTCCTGTACCTGGAGGGGCGCAGTCTCGAGTACGCCTGGATCTTCGGCCTGAGTTTGGTGACGGGCTCCCTACTGGCGGACACGTGGGCTCTGGCTTCTCGGCGCCGGGGTCCGGGAGGCGGGGGCCTGAGGGGCCGCCCTGCCGCAATGGCAGGGCTAGCGATGCTAACCATCGTCTGGCTGATACCCGCCTGGAGCGCCGTGGAGATTTCCCACAGCCGTGCAGGGGCTCACAGGCCGGCATTCGAATGGGTCTCAGCCAACACGCCCGATGGTAGCCGCTTCATCGTCATTGGCGACGGACGTCACTGGTCCGTCGACTTCGCCGGCGAATGGTTTCCCGTTCTCGCGCGGCGCGAGAACGTCGCCACGGTCCAGGGCAGCGAGTGGCTGCGCGGCTCCGAGGGGTTCCATAGCCGAGTCGACCGCCACCGAGAGATGCAGCGCTGTAAGGTGCTCTCGGTGGAGTGCCTGGACGAGTGGCAGAGGTCCGCGCCCGCAAGCTTCAGTCACGTTCTGATTGACACCGGCTCCTGCTGCCTCCGTCTGCGGAAGTCACTTGAGACGTCTGGCAAATACAGGCTCGTCTACGAGGGCAAGCATGAGCAAATTTACGAAGTGGCGAGCGACCAAAATCCTCGTCTCCGGGCCATATCTGAGTGACACTGACCGCCATGGTGACAGGCGGGGGCACCGGAGGTGAAACCGAGAGGAAAGCACTTCAGCGGAAAGCCAGAAGCGCCGGTCCGGACAGGGCCGGAGCACAAAGTTCAGGGAGGAACGAACTCTACATGCAGGTCTTGACGTACATTTTCGACCGGATCGCCGCGCTACTCCACGAGGAAGAAGCCCAGGACGGCTTCGAGTACATGCTCGTCGTAGGTGGCGTTTCGGTGGCCGTGATCATTGCCATCCTGGCGATCGGGCCGAACTCGCTGGCGAATGCAGTTTGTGACGCGATCAACAACATCAGCGTCTTCAGCACCTTCGACTGCTAGAGCCGTGACGAGAGTGAAGGTGGCCTCGATGCTCGGGGCCACCTTCGCCCGTTTCCTCGCGCTGCGGCGGGAGGAGCGCGCGCAGGTGGGCATCGAATGGCTGCTGGCGACGGGCGCGATGACCGTCGTGTTCGCTGCCCTGCTAATCGGCCTCTATGAGGCCTTCGTGCCTTGGGCGCTCCGGTCGATCTGCAGCATCGTGGACCCTCTTGGTGATGGAACTAACTGCATCACAATCATCTGATCAGGCAGACTGACAAGAACTCCTGTGAACATCTTCGATGACCCCAACAGGCGCTCCGTCCCCGGCCCCCGTGACGAACGCGGCCAGGCCGGTATGGAGCTCCTTCTGGTCTTCCCAGTCTTCTTCGTCGTTGTCTTGCTCGCGGTGGAGTTCGGGGTGTGGATGTATCAGAACGTGACAATCAGCAACGCCGTCCGGGACGCAGCGCGGTTCGGGTCGGTGAACTGCGGCGACGGCAGCTGCACTGTCGACGAGATCAAGCAGCGCGTTGTGGACCGCTCGAACGGGGCAGTAGCCCTGGGCGATGTCACCGTCACCTGGGTGACGCGCGGCACGGCCACGGCGGGACAGAAGGGCAGCTCGGTGGCGGTGAACGCGCGGCGCAATTACGCGCCCATCTTCCTGCCAGCGGGCGTGGGCTTCACCTGGCCGATCGGGTCCTGCTCTGAGATGCGGCTGGAAAGGAACGACACGGGAACGATCGTGTCGGGGTCGGGCTGCTGACTATGGTCACTCTTCCCATGGGCCTACGCGCCCGGATGTCGGACGAGCGGGGGCAGACCGCGCTATCGATCCTGCTCATGACACTCGGTGTCTTCATTTTCGCGGCCCTCGCACTCGATGCCGGTCTCTGGTACTTCCACCACCGTACAGTGCAGAACCAGGCAGACGCGGCTGCACACGCTGCAGTCCTGAACTTGCCGGAGTCGACCGCGGAGGCGACAGCGTCGGCGATCGCCTGGCTGAAGCAAAATGGCGTGCCCGATCCAGTTGCAGACGCCGCGGAAGTCGGCACCGGGACTGACTGCGGGGACATGGCGATAGCCAGCGGACAAGATGGACGGGCCAAGATTCTTTTCAGTGATGCCAACAATGCAGTGAAGGTTTGTCTGCGAATGAGGTCAGGCGTCTTCCTCAGTGGCCTTGCCGGCATCACTGAAGCCATCGTAAGCGCATCTGCGAAGGCGCGCGTCCAGGTCATTCCTTCGCCTTACTCGCTTATGTCCATGTATCCCGGCGGCTGTCTTCCCCAGGCAGAGTTCTGGGCGACTGGCAGCGGGGCTGGCGTGCGGGTGACCGGTGGCGGGTCCACCTACACCGATTCGTCGTGCTGTCCTAACGCTCTCTCCGCGACCGGTGGAGGAGTGATTGAGTCGGGAGGCAACGACGTCCCGAACGGCTGCGGACAAGGTTCCGGCATCACACCGCCACCCAATACCGAGGCCGAGGACCTCGATGATCCATTTGCTCAACTTCAGGACCCTCCGGTCTCTGGCATCAACTCCATGCCGTGCCGGACGCAAGACGCATCCGGGCAGCCCATTCCGAACACGATTAACAGCGGAACCTGGGAGCTGCTTCCTGGCAGGTACTGCACGGGTTTGAAGGCCTCGAACAACCCGACCATCAGGCTGCGCCCTGGGATTTACATAATGCAGGGCGACCTGGAGTTGGGGTCGAACGTTAACTTCACGAGTGACCTCAATTCCAACGGCACGCTTGAGAGCACGGAAG
Organism: Dehalococcoidia bacterium; assembly: GCA_035574915.1. NCBI lineage: Bacteria > Bacillati > Chloroflexota > Dehalococcoidia > Dehalococcoidia bacterium. Next base: position 9,396 of record DATLYJ010000107.1, read on the forward strand.
AGGTCCTGATTTACGCGACGTGCAACCCGCATCCCTGCGGCACGGCCGTCTGCAGTCCGAGCGGGTCGGTGGCGCCTCGGCTGCAATTCCCCGGCCAGGCGATGCTCTGGTTGAGAGGTCACTCAAGCTACGAGAGGATACTCATCTGGGTAGACCGCACAAGCAGGTACTTCTCGACCGTGTCCCTCTCGGGTGGCGCCACAGGCCGCCTGGATGGCCGCCTCTACGCACTCTGTTCTTTCGTGGACTTCACTGGCAGCTCGACTGGCAATCTCACGGTGAACATGAGCATGGTGGCGGGGACATTCAAGTTCAGTGGTAACGGGCTCGTGTCAATCCCATACGACCCGATTCTCGCACCGCCTCTGCGCATCATCGCACTGGTGGAATAGGGTTGATCCCTAAGCGACTCAGTAACGTTGGGACCCCGGGGGAGGGAGAATGAGCAGCATTAGCCAAGCACAGCCGAAGCCGGGAGCGGACAGGAGGCAACTCCTGATCGCGGGCATCCTGGGCCTCATCGCCGCCGTCCTCGTGATCATGTTCCTTAACAGCGCCGAGGACGACAAGCCGGGGGCCGCGGTCGAGACGGGCACCGTGGTGACGGCGGCCGCGCGAATCGAGGCAGGGGTGAAGATAACGGACCAGATGATCGCGACACGGGAGCTGCCGGTCTCGGCCATCCCCGCGGACGCGATCCGCGAGCGCGGGCTAGTCGTGGGGCAGGTCGCGCGCTATCCGATCGAACGGGGCGAGACGATCAGCGCCGCGCGCCTGGTGGAGGCGCCGAAGGTGCAGGCGATCTCGTTCCAGATACCGCCGGGCCTGCGCGGGATGACCATCCCGGTCTCGATCACCAACACGCCCGCGGCGCTGATCGCCCCCGGGGACTTCGTGGACGTGATCGTGAGCGTGGAGGCCGTAGTCCTCACGGGCCGGGTGCCGCCGACGCCGGTGGCCGGAGGGAACCGGGAGTTCAAGGGCGCGGCCACGCTGCTGCAGAACGTCCAGGTGCTCTCGGTCGACCGGACTTATATCGATACCGGTGTCGTCTACGAGCCGTCGTTGCGGGGCAGTCCCCGGGCCGATAACCAGGGGGTATCCTTTGTTACGCTGGCTGTGACGCCGGAGCAGGCGCAACTCCTGTGGCTCGCCCAGGAGCAGGGCAAGTTGACGCTGGTGTTACGTCCCTTCGGCGACGACAGCATTGCGCCACTGACGCCGCGCCTGGAGCCGCTGCTGCTGCCGTAAACCGACCCACACGAGGGAGCTCATGCCCGCCACTACCAAAGTCCTGATCCTGGACGATGACCTCGACAGCCGCGTCGAGGCGCGCAAGGCCCTGCAGCGTGCGCGCCTCGAGCTCGCGGGCGAGGTCGGCTTCGGGACCGAGGCGCTGATCGTCGCCACGGAGACGCGGCCAGACGTCATCCTGATCGCAGTCGAAGAGCCTGTCACGCGCCCTCTGGAGACGGCGGAGCGTCTGGCGAATGTGCTCCCCAGGACGCCCGTGATCTTCTACTCCTCCCTCAACGACCCGGACGCGGTGAGGCGGGCGGTGCACTTCGGCGCCCGGGACTACCTGGTCAAACCGCTGCAGGCCTCGGCCGTAGCGCAGGCGATCGCACGGGCACTGGAGTACGAAGAGAAGCGCCAGATGCGCCAGGCGGGGCAGCTTTCGAGCCCCACAGTCCGCGGCACCGTAATCACGGTCGCGGGCGCCAAGGGCGGCATCGGCAAGTCCATCATCGCGGTAAACCTGGCGCTGGCATTGCGGGAGCGCACGCACGGCAAGGTAGCGATTATTGACGGCGATACCCAGTTCGGCGATGTCGCGACGATGTTCGACGTGACGCCGGCCAGGGCGCTGGAGGACCTCATCCGCGACCTGGACCGGCTGGACAGGAACTCGATCCTGGAGTATCTGACGATGTTCGGCGACAAGCTGAGCATCGTGCCAGGCCCGACGGTGCAGAACGCCTGGGACGACGCCGGGCCCGAAGCCGCGCGCAAGGTCGTCGAGTTGCTGGCGCAGACTCACGACTTCGTGGTCGTAGACACGTCCGGGGCCGTCGACAGGTTCGTACGGGCCTTCATCGACTCCTCTACGCTCGTCCTCATGGTCACGACGGGTGAGGTCTCCAGCGTGAGGGATACAAAAGCGGCGCTGGCACGTTTAGAGGGCTGGGAGGTCCCGCCCGACAAGGTGAAGGTAGTACTGAACCGGGGCGCCCGCGCCGAGGGCTTTCGCGTCACCGACCTGGAGCAAAGCCTGGCGAGACCGGTGTTCTGGGAGCTACCGAAGGACAACCGGGTCGGCAGGTCGGTGCAGGTCGGCCGCCCGGTAGTGATCGACAGCCCGAACGCGACCGCGTCGAAGCACATCATGGCCCTGGCGGCGGCGATCGGCGGGAACGCGGTGGAGAACGGAGTGCACGGGCCGGTGTCCGCGGGCCTCATCGGCCTGCTGAAGGGCCGCGAAGCTAAGAAGGTGGCGTCATGAGCCTGTGGCAGTCAGTCGCTCCGGCCCAGAGGGCCCGCGACGAAGACGACGAAATTCTGGAAACGCTGCACCAACGCATAATCCGCGCCGTCCACGAGTCGAACATGCAGGGCGTGGACAAGGCGCAGGCCCGCTCGCTGGTGGAGCAAGCCACACGGCGCCTGCTCTCGGACGAGTTCCCGGGCGTCGTCGGAGACCGCAAGGAAGACATCATCGCCGCGGTCGTCGACGAAGTAACCGGGCTGGGGCCGATCGAGAAGCTTGTCCGTGATTCGTCCGTGTCCGAGGTGATGGTCAACGGCCCGGACGAGGTCTACTTCGAGCGCGATGGCATCATCTACGAATCCGACGTCCGGTTCCGCGACACCAACCACGTGATGCGGGTCATCGAGCGCATCATCACGGCCATCGGGCGGCACATCGATGAGGCTTCGCCCATGGTGGACGCTCGTCTCGAGGACGGCTCGCGCGTCAACGTGATCATCCCTCCCCTGGTACCGCGAAGTCCCGTCCTGACCATCCGGAAGTTCCGCCAGGACCGCTTCTCCATGGAGGAGCTGATCCAGGCCGGGACGCTCTCGGCGGACATGGCGACCTTCCTCGAAGGATGCGTGAGGGCGAAGCTAAACCTCGTGGTCTCCGGTGGCACGGGCACCGGCAAGACAACGCTCCTGAATGCCCTTTCGAGGTACATCCCCGGTCGCGAGCGCATTGTCACCATCGAGGACCCGCTCGAGATGCGGCTCCAGCAAAGGCACGTCATCTCGATGGAGGCGCGGCCGCCTTCGGTCGAGGGTACCGGCGAGGTGACGCAGCGCATGCTCCTGCGCAACGCGCTGCGCATGCGCCCGGACCGGATCATCATCGGCGAGGTGCGCGGGCCGGAAGCCTTCGACATGATGCAGGCCATGAACACGGGCCACGAGGGCTCAATGACCACCGTCCACGCCAACTCGCCGCGCGACGCCCTGGCGCGAATCGAGAACATGGTGCTCATGGCCGGGTTCGAATTGCCGGTGCTGGTAATCCGCGAGCAGATGGCTTCAGCACTACACCTGATCATCCATTTGAGCCGCCTCTTCGACGGCACGCGCCGGATCACCCACGTGACGGAAGTCTCCGGCATGGAAGGCAACATCATCACCCTGCAGGACATCTTCGTCTTCCAGCAGGAGGGCATTACGCCGGACGGCCGGGTAATCGGCGAACTGAAGCCTACCGGACTGCGACCGCACTTCACTGACCGCCTCAAGGCGTTCGGTGTGGACCTTGTCGACAACGTCTTCGGCGTGGAGCGCTGGGCGTAATGGACGGCTTGATGCTCTTCACCGCCCTGGCGGTGGCCCTCGCGGTCTTCGCTGGTGTGAACGCGCTGCAAAGCCTCATGAGCTCGACGCGGACGGCGGTGCAGGCGCGAGTGGTCGGCGCAGCGGACAAACTGGAACATGGCCCATCGTTGCATGTGCCGAGGCTCCAGGTCCTGTCCGAACGATCGCGCCGCATGGCCTTCGACCTCGAGCGCGCCGGCCTTGCTTTCACGGTAACGGAGTATCTGCTCATCCGAGTCGCATGCGGCGTTGCGGTCGCGTTCCTATCCGCGCTTGTGGTCGCGAGGCTGGCGGTGGAAGCTACGCCCGGCCTGCTGGTGGCGGTCATCGCATTTTTCGTCGGCTACCAGCTACCCACGCTCTACTTAGGCCAGAGAAGGGCGGCGCGGCAGCGTCGCATCGAGGACCAACTTCTCGATGCCCTGGTCTCAATGGCGAAGTCGATGCGGGCGGGCGTGGGTCTCACACAGGCGCTTGAGTATGCTGCCAGAGAGACCGATGCGCCGCTCGGCCCGGAATTGATACGCGTGGTGCGCGAGTTGCAGCTAGGGGCTGACCTCGAGCTCATATTCGAGGAGCTAAACAATCGCGTAGGCAGCCCGGACCTCGAAATCGCCTCCACGGCCATCATCATCCAGCGGAGAGTTGGCGGGAACCTCTCGGAGATCCTGACGAACGTAGCCAATACTATCCGCGAGCGGAAGGCGATCCGCTCGGAGCTGCATGCCCTCAGCGCGAAGCAGCGGCTTCAGGGTAACCTTTCGGCGCTAATCCCGGTTGGCGTGGCAATACTCTTTTTCCTGGCTAACCCTGAGCTAGCGGGCAAGCTGGTAAACACCACGACAGGGTTGATCGCCCTCGCCGTCGGCATCTTCTTCGAGATCCTGGGCCTGTGGTTGGTGCGGAAGTTCGCGCAGATCGAGGTATAGCGTGATACCGCTCATTTCGCTCACAACCTTCCTGGCTGTCGCCATGCTGGTCCTCTACCTGGGGCAGCAGCGCAGTCCGGACGTGGTCCGCCGGCGCATCCTCGAAGCCAACATGTCCGGGGACCCGCGCCGGAGGAGCGTCGAAGGCGGGCCGGGGCGCCGGCTCATCCGGCCGGCGGTGCAGCGCATCGGCTCGATCCTGAGCCAGCTCTTGCCGCAGAACTTCATCCACAACCTGGAACGGCTCCTGGTCCGTGCTGGTGGCAGGATGACCCTCGCGACCTTCCTGACCATCTGGCTCGTCGTGTCCGGTACTGCCGTACTGCTGGCGTTCACCCTGGTGCAGCGCTACCCGGACCTAGGCTGGATCCGCTACTTCCTCGCCGGGGCAATCGTGTTCTACGGCGTGCCCACGCCCTACATCCTGCTCCGGCGAAGGGCGGCTTCGCGCGCCAAGAAGATCGAGCGGGCGCTGCCCGATGCCCTGGACCTGATGCTGACCTGCGTCGAGGCAGGCCTCGGTGTCGATGCGGCCTTTGCCCTCGTGGCGCAGCGCACCAAGGGCCCGTTGGCGGAGGCGCTGACGGACTACCTCAGGCAGGTCGGGCTCGGGCGCTTGCGCCGTGAGGCCCTGGAAGACATCGCCGAGAGAACGGGCTCGGAGGGTCTCATGCGGCTTGCGGCGACGGTCGCGCAGTCGACGGCGGTCGGCACGAGCATGGGCGACGTGCTCCGCTTGCAGGCCGCGGAGTTACGCGAGATGCGCATGCTAAAGGCCAAAGAGGCGGCAGCCCGTGCGCCAATTCTCATGACGATCCCGCTGGCCCTGTGCTTCCTACCGGCGATGGTGGCGGTAATCGTCGTGCCCTCGATCCTCAACATCATCGACTTCGTCGGAGGGACACTGGGACAGTGACTACTGAAGCAATCGTCGAAAGGCGGCCTTCGCCGGAGCGCCTGGTCTACCTGGGCGTGGCGCTCCTGCTCGGAGTAAGCCTGGGCATCACGCCGGCTCTGGAGCGCGAGGCAGCCGCGGCCATGGTGTCGCAGGTTGTCCTGGCCGTGATGCTGCTGCTCAGCTGGCTGGACCTCACGACTCTGCGAGTGCCGAACGCCATCGTCTATCCAGCGCTGGCCTTCGCCCTGGCAGGCACTGCTCTCGTAGATGTGAGCCTGCTGGACGAGGCTGCCATGGGGGCGGGCGCGAACCTGGGGATCATGTTCCTCGTTGCCCTTTTTGGACGCGGCTCCATGGGTATGGGAGACGTGAAATTCGCGGCCCTGGCGGGCAGCATCCTCGGCTGGAAGGGCGGCATTGGCGCTCTGCTCCTGGGCTTTTCGTCGGGCGCAGCCCTGGCGCTTGTCCTGCTCGTCCTCAGGGTGAGGAGTCTGAAGGACTCGCTGCCGCTGACGCCCTTCCTCGCCGGTGGCTCGATTGCCTCGAGCTTCCTCTTCGGCTTCGTCCTCTAGACAGGCTTTGCCGGAATACGAGATCTCGGTCGAGCGGACGGGCGCGAAGGTCGCGACACGCGCTCAGCTTGCCGACGGCCCCCTGACGCGCATGAAAGGCTTGCTCGGCCGGCGGTCCCTCGACCGTGGGGAAGCGCTGATCCTGCGGCCCTGCTGGTCAGTCCATACATGGTTTATGCGCTTTGCCCTTGACGTGGTCTTCGTGGACAAGACTGGCCGCGTCCTGAAGATCGCGCGTCGCATCGGCCCATGGCGCTTCACGGCAGCTCGCGGCGCCGCCGACGCCATCGAATTCCAGGGAGGCTCGCTCGATAGTGAGGACCTCGCCGAAGGAGACCGGTTGTTGATCGCGCCGGCGACCACCACTCCTGACCGAGCCTGACCGTACCTCGCGCCTCCGCGACCTCGCGAAACTCACAACCCCCTACCTGATCGGGTGAAGTCCATGGACCCGGGCAAGACCGCCGAAACGGGCGGGGCGTCCGTCTGACCTGTACGCGACCATTCGGTTGCTACCTCGACGTACAGGAGACGCCACATGCGGGGTGACACGGACACGAGGGCACGGGGCGCAAGTGGGGGCTACCTGCCCGGGCTGGATGGGCTCCGAGGCATCGCGGTCATCGCGGTGCTCGTTTTCCACGCAAACGCGTCGTGGCTACCGGCCGGATTTCTTGGTGTCGAGGCCTTCTTCGCAATAAGCGGCTACATCATCACCCGCGGCCTTCTCGCCGAGCATGCTCGCACGGGACGCATTGACCTTCGCGGTTTCTGGATCCGCCGCGCCCGGCGGCTACTTCCGGCCGTTGCCCTCCTGCTTGTCGCTCTGCTGTCGGCGGCTGCCGTCGCCGACCCCGCGGCTTTGCCGCGCCTGCGCGCGGACGCGCTCGCGGCGGCCGGATATGTCACGAACTGGAGGCTGGTCCTCGCAGGCGAGTCCTACTTCGACTCGTGGTCACGCCCCTCGCTGCTCAAGCACCTCTGGTCGCTCGCCGTGGAAGAGCAGTTCTACATCGCCTGGCCGCTGGCGCTCGCGGTGCTCCTCCGCCGGGGCCGCGGCTTCGCCTTGGCGGCCGTGGTCCTCGGGGCGCTCGGGTCCACGGGGCTTATGGCACTGATGTACGAGCCCGGGTCCGACGTCTCGCGCCTTTACTACGGGACTGACACGCGGGCAGCCGGCTTCCTCGCCGGCGCCGGGGCGGCAATCGCGCTGCCGGCGCTCGCGGGCGCAGGGCGTCGCGCGGCGCTGGCGGCGACCATCTCGGGCGCGGCAGCGCTGGCGCTCATCGGCGTTTGGTCCGCTGTGCTCAACGACAGCAGCCCCTTTCTGTACCGCGGAGGCTTCCTGGGGGTGAGCGGGGCGACGGCACTGGTCATCGCAGCAGTCTCCCGCAGCGACTGGCCGCTGTCGCGGGTCCTGGGAGTGGCCCCCCTGCGCTGGGTTGGAGCGCGCTCCTACGGCATCTACCTCTGGCACTGCCCTCTTTACCTCCTCGCGTGGCCGGAAGGACCATCGCTCGTGCAGGCAGCCGGCCTTGCGGCGCTTGCGGTCGCGATCGCCGCTGCCTCTTACGCCTTCCTCGAGGAGCCTGTCCGAAAAGGGGCGCTGGACGGAATTTGGGCCTCCTGGCGCTCGAAGCCAGGAGTTGCCGTGCATCGGCGGTTCGCAAAAGGCCTCGTCCTGGCAGGTTTCGCGCCGCTACTCGTCGGCGCCACGGCATCGCTTTCCACGCCTTCGGCGACAGGCGTGCCCGAGGAGTTGCGAGCCGGCGGCGTACGGATCATGTCGCCGGCCACCGACGACCTGTTCGGCCCTGCAGTCCGCGAACCGGCGGCGCCGACTCCCGTGCCGGTCCTGCCCGACCGCAACGACTGCGCATCGATTCGGTCGACGGAGTACAGGTCGGAGACCGAGCGCGCCTGGTATCTGTCGAACTGCATTGCCGCGCCCGCCGTCGTGACGGCATCGCCGGCTGCCGTCCTCTCGGCGCCCGGCGCGCGGACTGCCGGCTCGCGGCCCGCCGGCATAATCACCGCCATCGGCGACTCCGTCATGCTTGGCGCTGCCCGGGAGCTGGCAGCGGCCGTCCCGGGAATCGATGTCGACGCGGCGGTGTCGCGACAGGCCTCGGCCGCCATAGCGTTGCTCCGCGAGCGGCGCGATGCCGGTCAGCTCGGAAGTACGGTCCTGCTGCACATCGGGCACAACGGCGTCTTCACAGACTCCCACTTCGAGGAGGCGATGCGAATCGCTGGCCCGGACAGGCTCGTGGTGTTCGTGAACCTGAAGCTGCCACGGTCCTGGGAGGCCTCGAACAACCGGGTCATCGCCGCAGGCGTCTCAAGGCACGCCAACGCCGTGCTGGTCGACTGGCACAGCGCGACTTCGGTCCGGCCGGGCCTCTTCTGGGACGACGGTGTCCATTTGCGCCCCGAAGGCGCGGTCTACTACGCGGCGCTGATTGCCTCCGCGCTCGGAAGGTAGCCACCCACCCGGTCGGGTAGTTGCGGCGGCCAGGTTGAAGACCACCCGAAGGTACGGGGCGAGGCCCGGTTACTGGATCGATTATCAGGACACGGCGGCAAGGGTCCGTCAGGGAGGTTGGACATGACGGCAGCAGTGACATCGATGAGCACGCGGAGTCTGGGCACGAGTCGAGGTCGGGTCCGGGCAGCGTCCCGGGGCGACCGTCGCGTCGCCCGCGGTGACGCGCTTGCGGAGGCCATGGACGGCCTCATCGCGGAGGTGTACGGGCAGGCTTTGCGGCACACCGCCAGCATTACGGACGCGGAGCGCGTCACCAGGGAGGCCCTGATGAAGGCGGAGGCGGCGCTGCGACGCGGCGCGTCGATAGCAGAGGTGCGGCAGGCCGCACTCACGGCAACGGCACGCCGGCTCCGGGCTTGGCGCCTGGCGCAAACCCGGGGGAGCGCGCTGGCGTCGGCGCGCGGAGCGCTGCGGCGAGCGTTCCTGCTCGGACTCACGACGGTGGCATCGGCGCAGGTCGGCTTCTTTCTCATCTGATCGGCCGAAAGGCCGGGGAGGACAGCAATGCAAGCTACAAGGGGTATCTCAGGAGAAGGCCTGCGCAGCCCGGCCGGGGCTCGCCGGCAGGTCGGCGGCCGGCCGGACGAATTCGAGGCCCTGGTGCCGGCGTGGTGGCTGCGGGTAAAGCCGGTGATTTCCGCGCTCTCCGCGGCGGGCCTGCTGGCGCTGCTTTTGGTTGGCCTGTAGTGAGCGCGGCAGAGAGGGGACGATGAGACGTAGCCAGAGGAGGGCACTGACGTGGAGGCAGCATCGCTGCTGGCCCGCGCGGCGAGGGTGATCCCTGGTGGCGCCTCGGCTGCAGGACGGCGGGTGTTCAGGGAGGTCATCGTCAAGACCCGCGGCGCCTACCTGTGGAATAGCGAGGGCAAGCGCTACATCGACTATCTCCTGGACTACGGGCCGATAGTGGTCGGCCACAGCGACGCGCGCGTCAACGCGGCGGCCCTGCGGGCAGCCGAGGAATGCGACCTGAACTGGGTTGGGCCCCACCCCCTGGAGGTCGAGCTCGCGGAGAAGATCGTCGCGTTGAGCCCTTCGGCGGAGAAGGTGGTCTTCGTGACCTCGGGGTCGGATGCGCTCCTTCACGCCGTACACGTGGCCCGGGCGGCAACGGGCAGGCGCCGGCTTTTGAAGTTCCACGGCAGCTTCGTGGGCTGGCACGACCCACTGGCACGGGGCGCGAACTTCGATGTGCGGCCCGGGGAAGTGCCCTCCCCCTCAGACCCGAACGCTGGCGGCATCGACCCGCGCGCGATCGAGGACGTCATCGTCCTCGATTGGAACGACGCCGGCGCGGTCCGCGAGGCCTTCGAGGCCTACGGCGGCGAGATAGCCGCCGTAGTCTGTGAGCCTTACGTCCTGAGCTACGGCTGCGTGCCGCCCGCGGCAGGGTTCCTGGAGCTCTTGCGCGAGCTCACGGTGCGCAACGGCGCCTTGCTTGTCTTCGACGAGGTCAAGACGGGCTTTCGTTTCCACCTTGGAGGCTACCAGGTGGTGGCCGGCGTAACGCCTGACCTGACGGCCTTTGGCAAGGCGTTGGGCAACGGCTACACCATCGCCGCTCTCGCGGGCAGACGCGACCTCATGGACCTCCTTGGCGTCGCGGTTGCGCTCGACGGGACGCACTATGCGAACCCCTATGCGTTGGCCGCTGCCCTGGAGACCATCTGCATCCTCGAGGACGGTGGCATCGAGCGTCTTGCCGTGCTCGGAGAACGCCTCCGGGAAGGCCTGGCGCGCGTCTTCCACGACGCCGGCGCTGAGGCCGTCGTCACAGGCTTCGGCTCCGGCTTCATGGTCAACTGGCGCCGCGAGCCGCCGGTGACCTTTCGCGAGGCTGCCCAAGCCGATTTCGAGCGCGCCGAGGCCTTTCGGCTGGGGATGCTGGAGCGCGGTGTGCTGCTTCCGCCCCTCGTCATCACGGACAGCCGTCTGTGCCTGGCCACCAGCGAGGCCGACATCGACGAGACGGTCGAGGCGGCGGCCGCGGTCTTGAGAGACCTGCGGCTGTAGGGCGGGCGCGTCGCTGCCAACGAGCCAGCGATGTGAGCCTGATCGATTCCGTGGGCGATGCTATCCTGCGGCCGTCAGCTCCGAGGAGGTGGAGCCCCTGACGGATAGCGCTTCATGAGTCCCATCCTCGACGGAGTGCGTGTCCTGGAAGCCGGCGGCCGCGCGGCTGCCGTCTGCGGTCTTCTCTTCGCGCAGTTAGGTGCGGACGTGGTCGTGGTACCTACGCCGCCGGCCCGAAGAGAGCCGGGGGACCCCGCCGAGGCCGGCGCCCTCAGCGCCAACAAGCGCGTCCTCGGCGTCGACACGTCGGCGGAGGAACGCGCCGGCGCGCTGGCCAGGCTCCTCGAGTCGGCTGACCTCGCGGTGTTTGATATGCCGCCGTCCATGCTCGAGAGCCTGGGATTGGCGCCGGCCTGGCTAGCCAGCCAGTATCCGCGGCTGGTCGTCGCGGCCATAACGCCCTTCGGGCTTGAGGGCCCGAAGCGCGACTATCGCGGGGGAGACCTGATCTCCTTCCATGCCAGCGGGATTGCCCGCCTGCTTGTCGGTCACGTGGAGGACCCGGAGGCGGAGCCACCGGTCCGCGCCGCGGGCGAGCAGGCGGCCTTCATCGCCGGCCTGACGGCGGCCTGCGCCGCCATGCACGCCCTGTACCACCGCCGCCGCGGCGGGGCGCCCGAGCTAATCGACGTCTCCTGGCAGGAGGCCCTCGCACTCATGGCGCCGCGTGAGCTGGCGATGCCGGCCTTTGGCGGCCAGCCGGCGCCTCGAGAGGGCCGAGTCCGAGGCGGCAGCGCCGTGATTCCGGTGCTCCCTACGAGGGATGGTTATGTCGCCGTCTCGCCGCGCGAGCCGCACCAATGGCGGAACTGGCTGAAAGTTCTCGGCGAACCGGAATGGGGCGCTGAACCCCGCTTCGCCACCCGGGCGTTGCGTACCTCGAACTACGAGGACCTGTTCGAGCACATGGCCTCCTGGACCAGGGAGCGCACGTCGAACGAGATCTTCGAGGCCTGTCAGGCCGCCCACGTGCCCTGCTTTCCCTTCGGCACGCCCGCCTTGATGCTGGACGAACCGCAGCTCCAACACCGGCGCTTCTTCACTCCGCTCCTGGGCGGCGATGGCCCCGCTGTGGTTGTGCCCAGGCCGCCGTTCGGCCTGCCGCCGGACGACTATGCGGCGGAAGCCCGCGCCGCGGGCGCCGGCAGTGACTGGCTGCCACGTGAAGAGCCGCCGGGTATCAGCCCAGGGCCGCGGCAGGCACCGCCGCTCCCCTTGTCGGGCATCCGGGTCGTGGACTTCTCCTGGGTGATCGCTGGCCCCACCTGCACCCGCTACCTTGCTCTCATGGGCGCCGAGGTGATCAAGGTAGAGTCGCCGCAACGCCCGGACACGGGCCGAGCTTCCGAACTGCACGACGTGCTCGGCCAGTCAAAGCTCGGGCTCTCTCTTGACCTCAAGGCGCCGGGCGCCCTGGACGCGGTCCGCCGCCTGCTACGGGACACCGACGTCGTGGTCGAGAACTTCGCTACCGGCGTCATGGACAGGCTGGGGCTCGGCTACGACAGCCTCAGGGCCCTGAATCCCGACATCATCCTCCTGTCCGCATCCGGGCTGGGCCGCACCGGCCCGGGAGCCGAGTGGGTCGCCTACGGCAACCTGCTCAGCGCTTATTCCGGCTTCGCGACGCTGAACGGCTTTCCCGGGCGGGAGCCGCGCACGGGCCTCGCCTGGGCGGACCCGCTCTGCGGGCTCCTCATGGCTTTCGGCGTGGTCGCGGCGCTCCACAACCGCGACCGGGGAGGAGGCGGGCGGCATATCGACTTCTCGATGCTGGAGGGCCTCCTGTGGACGATGCCGGGGCCCCTGATCCGCGCCCAGTTGGGCGTACCGGAGGCCGCGCCGGCCGGAAACGACCATGCCTTCCTGTCGCCTCACGGTGTCTACCGCTGCAGGGGCGAAGACAGCTGGCTAGCTGTGGCGGTCGAAGATGAGCGGCAGTGGCAGGCTCTCTGCGGCCTTGTGCCCTCCCTTGCCGGAATGTGGCGCCTCTCGGAGGCCGAACGACGCATGGCGCGGGCCGAAATCGATGCGCGCATCGCGGCCTGGGCGCGAGACCAGGAAGCCATTGCCGTAATGGAGACGCTGCAGGCCGCGGGAGTGCCCGCGTCCGCCTCCCTGACTACGAACGACCTCTTCGGCGACTCCCACCTCTGGGACCGCGGCTTCTACAAGCCGGTGCCTTCGCGCGATGGAGCGCCGCACTTCCTGCCGGGACTGCCCTGGCGTTGGGGCAACGGCGCGCTCATCGAGCCGCGGCAGGCGCCTGGCCTCGGCGAGCACAACTTCTACGTCCTCAGGAACCTTGGCGGTCTCTCCGAGGAGGATTATCAGGCGCTTGTCGCGGCCGGTGCCTTTGGGAAGGCGGGTTGAACCAGCCGCCAGAAGGGGACTCGCTGGAGCGCGTTACCGCGGAGGTCATCGAGTGCCGTCGCTGCCCCAGGCTGGTCGCCTGGCGAGAGCAGGTGGCGCGGGAGAAGCGTGCCGCCTTCCGCGACTGGGAGTACTGGGGCCGGCCGCTTCCGGGCTTCGGCGACCCAGCGGCGCGCCTCCTCGTCGTCGGGCTTGCTCCGGCGGCGCACGGCGGCAACCGCACCGGGCGCATCTTCACCGGAGACCGCTCAGGCGACTGGCTCTTCGCCGCCATGTACCGGGCAGGGTTCGCAAACCAGGCCGTCAGCGTGAGTCGCGACGATGGCCTGCGGTTGATCGACGCCTACGTCGCGGCCGTAGTGCGGTGCGCGCCGCCCGCGAACAGGCCCCTGCCGGAAGAGCGCGATAACTGCCTTCCCTATCTGGAACGCGAGGTGCGGCTCCTGACCCGCCTTCGAGTCGTCGTTTGTCTCGGCTCCTTCGCCTACGACGGCGCGGCGCGCGCCCTGGGCATGACCTCCCGGCCGCGGTTTGGCCATGGCGTCGAGGCGACGCTGAGCGATGGGCGGGTCGTGATCTGTTCCTACCACCCGAGCCAGCAGAACACGTTCACGGGACGCCTCACAGAGGAGATGCTGGACCGCGTCTTCCTGCGCGCCAGGGCCCTCCTCGACCACTGAGCGCAAGGGCACCTCATCTCGTAAGATCGCGTCGAGATGGCCGAGGAGAGCGAGAAGCAGCGCGAGCCGTTGGTGCTGTGGTGGATGCCGCTGGTGGCCCTGCTTGCCCCGCTCATCTGGGCAGCGTGGACGGCGGCCAGCGCGGACGGAGACGCTTTCGGCGAAGCGCTCGAAGCTCTGCTCTGGCCGGGCGCGGCTCTCTACCTGGGTGCCCTTGCGGTGCTCTGGGCCGGCTGGAAGATCGAGCTCGAGTAGTGGCGGCGGCGCAACGGCTGCACATCTTTCACGGCCCTGATGGCTTCTCGGCCCGCGAAGCCGTGCGCGAGCTCCGCTCTCGGCTCGGGGTCGCCGACGCGAACGTGGTCCGGCTGGAGGGGACTGCACCCGTCAGCGAGATCGCGTCGGCGGCGCACACGGCCACCTTCTTCGCCGAGCCGCGTTTGGTGATCATCGACTCGCTCTCGAAGCGGCTCGAAGGCCGCCGTCGGGGCGGCCGCCCGCGCCGTGGCGGGAGCTCGGGGGCGGCCTCGGAGCTAGACCAGCTTGTCGAACTGCTGTCCAACCTACCGGAAACGACGACCGTGGTCTTGCTGGAGGAGGCCCCTTCGGCCGGCTTTATCGACACTTTCAAGGGCATTGCCTCGGTCAGGCACTTCCCCATCAAGCGCGGGCAGGAGATGCGCCGCTGGGCGGAGGCGCGGGTTGAGGCGCAGGGCGGGAAGATATCGGCCGCCGCTCTCGACCGCCTGTGTGAGCTCGTCGACGGCGCTCACCTCGGGGAGCTGGCTCAGGAGGTCGACAAGCTCCTGGCCTACGTTGGCGGCCGGCGTATAGAGGTAGAGGACGTGGAGGAGGTGGGGAGCGGGGCTGTCAGCCACCAGACCTGGGACCTGACCGACGCCGTCGTCGCCGGCCAGGCGGACAGTGCCCTGCGCGTCCTGCGGCGGATGGACGAGAAGCAGCACCCGCCGCAGTTGCTCCTGAGCATGCTCGTGCGCCAGTACCGCCAGATACTGCTTGCCCAGGAACTGCTCAGGGAGGGATTGAGCGCACCCCAGATTGGCGAGCGCCTGGGCATAGCGCACGCTTTCCCGCTGGGCAAAGTCATCGACCAGGCAAGCCGCTATCCGGCGGAGAACCTGGAGCGAGCCTTTCGGCGCCTCCTGGAGGCCGACGTGGCCGTGAAGACAGGGGTCATGGACATCGAAACGGCCCTCGATCTCTTGATCGTAGACCTGGCGCAGATCGCGGGCGCGGGCCGTCGCGGCTTCGGCAGCAGGCGGCCAGGATAGCGTAGGCCGTCCAGTTCCGACTGGCCGCCAGTCACTCGGCCGGCGTTCAGTCCTCGAGGTCGTCGGCGATTTCGCCCTGGTCTTCTTCGGCGTGGTACATGGGGTTGTAGCAGGCGACCCAGTGTCCCTCTTCGATGAGTTCGAGGGGCGGCGTGATTAGCTGGCGGCACTCGTTTCGCACTTTCGGGCAGCGAGGGACGAAGGCGCACTGGTCAGGCAATTTCGTCATGTCTGGCGGGCGGCCGCGTACATGCCGCAGGCGGCCCACGGTCTCGTCGATGCGCGGCAGGGCCGCGAGGAGCGACCAGGTGTAAGGGTGCCGCGGGCGGCGGAAGATCGACTCCACTGTGCCCTCTTCGGCGATGCGGCCGGCGTACATTACGGCAACGTTGTCCGCCATTTGGGCTATCACGCCGAGGTCGTGGGTTATGAGGATGATGGACACGCCGCTACGCTGGAGCCGCCGCAACTCCTCGAGGATCTGGGCTTGGACTGTCATGTCCAGGGCGGAAGTCGGCTCGTCGGCGATCAGGACCGACGGCTTCAGGGCTGTGGCGATGGCGATCATCACGCGCTGGGCCATGCCCCCGGAGAGCTGAAAAGGATAGCGGTCGGCGATGCGCGCCGGGTCGGGCAGGCCCATGCTGGCCAGGAGTTCCAGCGCCATGCGCCGGGCTTCGCCGTGGCTGATGCCCGTGTGGGTCGTGATGATCTCTTCCACCTGCTGTCCGACGGAGAGCACCGGGTTAAGGCCGGCGACGGGGTCCTGGAAGATCATCGAGATCTTGCGGCCGCGGAGGCTTCGCAGTTCGCTGGCGGACATCTCGAATATGTTCCGCCCCTCGAACAGCACCCGGCCGCCGTTGATGTGGCCGGGGTGGGGGACGAGGTTGAGTATCGAAAGGGCGAGGGTCGACTTGCCGCAGCCGCTCTCGCCGACGACGCCGAGAACGGACCCCCGCTCGAGCTTCAGGCTGACGCCGTCGACGGCCTTTAGCACCGTCTTACGGTCATGGTAGTAGGTGCGCAGGTCTTCGATCTCGAGGATAACGTCGGCCATAGGGTTCTCGAGGGGAAAGACGTGGATAGGCGCCGCGCAGCGCTGGCGCACACATGGTAGCAGCTTTCGCGGGCCCGCCGGCGCGGGCGGGTCCGGGAGCTAGCGGCCGAGGCGGTAAAGGACCCTGCCCTGGACCTCCACGTCCTCGGGCTTCACGTAGATCGGCGCCATCGTGACGTTCGCCGGTTGCAGGCGCACGCGGTCGCCCTCGAAGTAGATCTTCTTCAGTGTGGTTTCCTGCCGGTCCTTGAGCCAGACGGCGACCATGTCGCCGTCGTCAGCGGACTGCGTGGCCTCCATGAGGACGAGGTCACCGTCGTTGACCAGGGCGTCGATCATGGACGTCCCCTTCACGCGCAGGGCGAATACGTTCTCCCGCCCGCGCGTCATCTCGTCCGTGACCTCGATGCTGTCTTCGAAGTCCTGCTGTGCCCAGGTGTCCGGCGCTGGCACTGGTATCGGCTGGCCGGCGGCGATCTGCCCGATCACCGGCACGAGACGCGAACGCGGCCGGCGGGAGCCTCGGTCCAGCAGCTCGATAGCCCGCGATACCTCTCGGTCGCGGCGGATGTATCCCAGGCGCTCGAGCGCCTTGAGGTTGTAGTCGACCACGGACGTGGAGCTGATGTCGCAGCCTTCCTGGATGTCCCGGATGCTGGGCGGGTAGTCCTTCTCCATGAGGAAGTTGCGGATGAAGCGCAGGATTGCCTGCTGCTTCGCTGATAGCGACTTGCGGGTGTCGATCGCCATGCCGGACCGTCCTTGCTTGCAAACGTACGTTCTGACGCACAAGTGTACGAATCGTCATAACAACTGTCAACAGAGACTTCAGCGTCGCTGCCAGAAGCGCCCTCGTGAGCGGCGGGCGCTGCGTGGCGCTCTAGAGGGGTGGGTCCCGCTCGAGGCCGAGGATGTGGGCGCGCGCCTCGCCCGCTAGAGCCACGGACCCGAGGACGACGATGGCGTCCGAAGGCGTCGAGAGCCGCGTCGCGGCGTCGACGGCGGCCGGGACTGCACTCTCCCAGAACGTCTCGATCCCCATGCCCTGAAAGACGCGCGCTACCGCCTCCGGGTCGAGCGCCCGCGGATGGTCCGCCCGCGTTGCGATGACCCTGCGGGCAATGGGCTCGATCGCCATAGCCAGGCCCTCCAGGTCCTTGTCCCCCATCACGCCCACGACGAGCGTTGCACCGTCGATGTGCAGATACTCCGCGGCGGCGTCCCGCAGGCGGCGCGCCGAATCCGCCGTGTGCGCCGCGTCGACGACGATCAAGGGTCGCCGCTTTACGATCTCGATGCGCCCTGGCCATTTCACGGCCTCGAGGCCCTTCTTCACGCTCTCCTCGCTCAGGGAAATACCGGCGGCAGATGCCAGCTTCTCCACTGCGACCACGGACGTCGCCGCGTTATCCAGCTGATGCCTCCCGATCAGCGGCAGCTTCGCCTGATAGCCGCCGCCGGGGGTCCGCAGCCGGAATGACTGGGCGTCGGAGCTGGCGCTATCCCGCCGCATGTGGCAGGCGAGCGCGACCTCGGTGAGGTCAGAGTCCTGGTCCCGGGCCACTTCCCGGATGACGTCTGCCGCCGATTCCCGCTGCGGCGCCATCACGGTAGGGCGGCCGCGGACGATGATGCCGGCTTTCTGCCGCGCGATCTCGGGTATGGTGTCGCCCAGGACCTCGCGGTGCTCCAGTCCAATGTTCGTGATCACGGCCACATGGGCCGGGTGCGCCGCTGCCTGAAAGACGTTCGTGGAGTCAAGCAGGCCGCCCAGGCCGACTTCGATGACCTGGGCCTTGACGCCGCGCTCTCGAAAAATGAGGAAGCCCAGGGCCGTGAGGATGTCGAAGGTGACAAGAGCGCGTCCTGGCATCCTCGCGCGCACCCGCTCCGCTGCCGCCTTCACCCTCGCGACGCCGGCGGCGAATTCCGCGGAGCTCACCGGCTCGCCCGCGACCTGTATGCGCTCCGTGAACCTGTTGAGGTGCGGGCTCGTGTAGAGACCGGTCTCCAGGCCGGCGGCCTGAAGGATCGACGCGGCCATAGCGGCCACGCTGCCTTTACCCTTGCTCCCCGCGATGTGCAGCGTTGGGCGCCCCAGGTGCGGGTCGCCAAGCTCCGCGAGGAGCGCCAGCACGGGCGCGACATCGGGCCGGTCCGCGAAGCGCCCCGAGCGCTCGAAGTCGGCCAGGGAATAGAGGTAACGGAGGGCGTCCAGGTAGTCCACGTGGCGGATGGTAGCGGATTGGGCGCGGGAAGCGGGAGGAGTATGCCGGGCCTATGCTCTCCGGAGGATGACGGAGACGTTGTTGGCTTCAGAGATGGCGTTGACCATGACCGTGTTGTAGCGCCAGGCGCGGGCGGAGGTGGTTACGATGTCCAGCGGGGCGAAGGGCTCATCGGCCTTGTCGCAGCCTGCGGTGGGCGGCACGATGCCCGTCTCGAGCGACCTGAGGGCTGTCACGAGCGACAGGAGTCCGGAAGCGGCCGGGGCGAAACCAGTGGCGCCCTGCACCGAAGTCACAGTGAGGCGGTCCGCGTTCGGCCCCCAGAGGTCTCTGATGGCTCGACCTTCGGCTTCGTCGGCCAGCCTGTCGCCCCACGCCCCTGCGAACACGGTCTCCACCTCCCCCTGGAACACCTCGGCGCTGATGAGCGCGGCTCGCATGGCGCGCGCGGCGTCTACGTAGTTGGGCGAGGGGTCCATTACGGTGGCCCGGCTGAAGGCCATGCCGCCGCCGAGCACTTCGGCGTAGACGCGCGCCTCCCGCGCCTCTACGATCTCCGCGTCCTCGAGCACGACCGCGCAGGCTGCCTCGACGAGGGAATAGCCGCTGCGACCGGCGGCGAAGGGCCGGCCCGGCGCGACGGCGGCCTCAGGCACGGCAACGGTGTCGATGGCGCCCACGACGACGACGGGCGTCGCCGCGCGCTTCAACATCTCGAAGCCCTCGAGCAGGGCCGTGAGGCCGGAGCCAGGGCCCTCGAGGGACAGGAGAGGCCCCGCCACTCCGAGGACGCGGGCTACCGATGACGCTGGGGCGCCGGGCACAGGCTTCTCGCGCTCTCCTTCCATGGTGCCGAAGGCGACCCCGATCAAGGGCGCCGTCTGCGCGGTAAAGGGCAAACCGGCGTCCTCCACCGCCTGGATCGCGACGTCGACCGCGAGGAGCGAAGCCCGGCCGAGGCCGGCCCGCGCCGCGGGGTCCAGATTCGAGGGCGGCGCGTAGTCTTCCAGGCGCGCCGCCGGCACTTCTTTGCCCTCGCGGACGGCCGCCCAGAGGGCGTCGAGGCCACGTCCGAAGGGCGTGACCGTACCGGCCCCGGTGATGAGGACACGCCGATCGGAGGCTGTCATGCGCTAAGCGTACCAGCGCGGGCGGTACGACGGCAGCGGTCAGAGCCTCAGGCGCTGGTGGCCATGGATGCCGGTTCGGCCTGCGCCGCCGGCCGGCCCAGGCCCGTCCATTCGATAACTGTCGCGCCCCAGGCCAGGCCGCCGCCGAAGGCGACCAGGACGAGGTTGTCGCCGGGTTTGAGCCTCCCCTGCTCCCAGGCCTCGCAGAGGGCAAGGGGGATCGACGCCGAAGAAGTGTTCCCGTAGCGGTTGAGGTTGACGATTACCCTGTCGGAAGCCACGCCCAGGCTCTTGGCGACGGAGGAGATGATGCGCGCGTTGGCCTGGTGTGGGACCACGTAATCGATGTCGTCCAGGGAGAGGCCGGCGTCGCTTATCGCCTGGCGCGCCGCTTCCTCCATTGCCCGCACAGCCACTCTGAAGACTTCGCGGCCGTCCATGACGATGCAGAACCCTTCGGCGTCGATGGCAGAAGGTGGTGTAGCGGGTCCGCGGGCGTAGAGGATGCGCTCCAGGGAACCGTCACTGCGCAGGACGACGGAGCCGGGCCCTCCGCGTTCGCTTGCCTCGAGCATGATCGCGCCGGCGCCGTCGCCGAAGAGTACACACGTGCCGCGGTCCTCCCAGTTGACGATGCGCGAGAGCGTCTCGGCGCCGACGACGAGGATGCGCCTGTACATCCCCGAGTTGATCAGGCCGGCTGCCGTCGCATAGGCGGACAGAAAGCCGACGCAAGCCGCGTTCACGTCGAAGGCGCCGGCCCGGCGGGCGCCGATCATGTCCTGGATCAGCGAGGCCGTCGAGGGGAACTGCAACGCAGGCGTGACCGTGCCGCAGATGACGAGATCGACGTCCGAAGGGTCGAGTTCCGCAGTCTGGAGCGCTCCCCGCGCGGCCTCTGCACCGAGCGTCGCGGTAGTCTCCCCCTCGGAGGCGATGCGCCGTTCCTTGATCCCGGTGCGTTCGGTGATCCACTCGTCGGAGGTTTCCACCATCTTCTCGAGGTCGGCGTTGGTCAGGATGCGAGCGGGGAGGGCCTTGCCGATCCCGGAGATGCGTGCGCCCATGAGTCCTCCGATGCAACAGCGTTGCGCGGGCCTGCGTCAGTCTAAGAGCGGCCTCGCCGGGGGGTCAACAACCTTGACAGGGAACCCCCCCCTTTGCTAGATTCAGCTTGTTAGCACTCACGGCCTGAGAGTGCTAACGACTGAAGGACCAGCACGAAACGATGCTTACCGAGCGCCGCTCGACGTTGCTCAACTTGATCGTCCAGGACTACGTGGAGACCGCGGTCCCGATCGGCTCCGAGTACATCGTGCGCAAGCACCAGTTGCCGTACTCCTCGGCGACAATCCGGAACGAGATGGCCCGCCTGGAGGAGGCAGGCTTCATTACCCAGCCCCACACCTCCGCCGGCAGAGTACCCTCCGACCGCGGCTACCGCTACTATGTCGAGGCGCTGATGTCGGAGGAGCAGCTCGGCTCGCAGGAGCGCGAGACTATCCGCCACCAGTTCCACCAGGCTGAACGTGACCTGGAGCAGTGGTTTCAGCTTGCTGCCGCTGTCCTTGCGCATCACCTGCGCAACTTCGCCGTGGTCACGGCTCCGCGTAGCCGCGAGACCAGGCTCAAGCATGTCCAGCTCGTCTCCCTGCAGGACTTCAGCGCCCTGCTCGTGGTCGTCTTGCAGGAGGCTCGCATCCGCCAGCAGGTCATCGGGCATCGCGAGCCGATGGACCAGGCTCAGCTCACGGTGGTCGCCGGTCGCATAAACGAACGCTACGGCGGCCTGGACGTCGCCGACATCCGCGCGAAGCCGCCACCAGCTTCCGAGTTTGAGGAGCAGGTCCTCGAGGCAGTCATCGACCTCATGGAGCAGGAGTCGCTCGCCCTCGGCGAGGTCTATCGCGACGGCGTCCGTGAGGTACTCTCGCAGCCGGAGTTCGCCCGGTCGGACCGGATGCTGGACCTGGTGGACGCCCTCGAGGAACGCACCCTGGTGAGCGCGATCCCGATACGCCAACTGCAGGACGAGGGCATCAGCGTGCTCATCGGGTCGGAAAATTCGCTAGAGACGATGCGCGATTGCAGCATCGTGTTCGCTCGTTACGGGAGTGAGAGCGGGGCATCGGGCGTCGTAGCCGTTATCGGCCCGACCCGTATGCGCTACGCGCGTACAATCCCCACCGTCCGCTACCTTGCGGCCGTCCTGGGCGAGCTGGTCACGCAGATCTAGGCCGTCGTCCGGCCTCAACGCTGCTAAATATGGGTGATGAGGACACTATGTCTGAAAGGCAAGAAGACGAAGCGCGAATAGTTGACCGCAGGGCGTCGACCCTCCCAGACCGCAGCCAGGAGCAGAATGACCCCTCGGGGCAGGGCAGCAGCGCGGAGGCCCTTGCCAGGCAGCTGGCGGAGGAGACCGAGAAGGCCCAGGCCTACCTCGCGAACTGGCAGCGCGCCGCGGCCGACTATCAGAACTACAAACGCCGCGTGGAGCAGGAGCGCGAGGAGATGGGCCGCCTTGCTACGGCCGCGCTCATCATCAATATCCTGCCCATCCTCGACGATTTGGAGCGCGCCCTCCAGAGCATCGATTCGCACCTCGCCGGGTTGACCTGGGTGGACGGCATTCGCCTTATCTACCGCAAGTTCCAGGCGGTGCTCGAGATGAACGGGGTCAGGGAGATCCAGGCCGAGGGCGCCGACTTCGACCCCAATTACCACGAGGCCGTGGCTTTCGCCGAGGGCGAGGACGGCAAAGTGCTGAGCGTGGTGCAGAAGGGCTACACCCTGAACAACCGGGTCCTGCGCCCGGCGATGGTTGTCGTTGGCAAG
Source organism: Dehalococcoidia bacterium (assembly GCA_035574915.1). Classification (NCBI taxonomy): domain Bacteria; kingdom Bacillati; phylum Chloroflexota; class Dehalococcoidia; species Dehalococcoidia bacterium. The sequence goes on from DATLYJ010000107.1 coordinate 31,848, forward strand.
CCGAAGGACGCAGCCGGGTAGGCTGCATTTTGCGCCACTGCCGCGGGCATGGGGCGCGGCACGAGGGGACAGGGACATGCCGTTGTTCGGCGGTAAGACTCGGCCGAAGCTGGACGGATTGACGAAGGAGGAAGAGAAGCAGCGGGACGCGCTGAACCCGGAAGTGCTGCGACGCGCCGGCGAGAAGGGCGTTGCCGGACAGATGCCGGCCGCGGCAGCCGTGCTGCGCGAGAAGATGGAGGCGGAGAAGGACAACTATCTCTGGCCCCTCTTGCTCGGATGGCAGATGCGGGCGATGACTCGCTTCGACCAGTCCGTCGAGGCCTTCAAGGAGGCTTCGCGCAGGGCCCCCTCCGAAATCAGGGCGTACTTTGGCGCCGGCAATGCCTACTGGGACGCGGCGCAGGCGCGTATCAACGCCCCTTCAGACGCGCCCATCACCGGCGCGATGACGGAGATGACGATCGAGAACCTCCTGCACGAGTCGAAGCGCAATTTCGCCCGGGCGCTCGAACTTGCGCAGGACAAGGAGGAGCGAGAGCGCCTGCGTAATGCGATCAGCAATGTAGACGCGGTGCTCGCCAAACGCGCCGGCAGGCTCTAGGACCAGCCTGGACTCCGCCAGCGCCCGCCGGAACAGGGCGAAGGCTATCGACGACAACTGAGTGATTTGGAGATAACGCAATGGCTAAGGTAATTGGAATCGACCTCGGGACCACTAACTCCTGCGTCGCCGTCATGGAGGCGGGCGAGCCGGTGGTCATCCCGAACGCGGAAGGCGGGCGCATTACGCCCTCGGTCGTTGCCATATCGCGCGGCGGCGAGCGTCTGGTGGGCCAGGTCGCCAAACGACAGGCGATCACTAACCCCGAGAACACCGTCTACTCGATCAAGCGTCTGATGGGCCGCAAGTTCAATGACCCCGAGGTCCAGCGCGACCTGAAGCTGCTCTCCTACAAGGTCGAGGCAGCTCCCAACGGCGACGTCCTGGTGCGGCTCGGCGACCGCACGTATTCGCCGCCCGAGATCTCGGCGATGATCCTGCAGAAGCTGAAGAGGGACGCGGAGGCGTACCTCGGTGAGCCGGTCAACGAGGCCGTCATCACCGTGCCGGCTTACTTCAATGACAGCCAGCGTCAGGCGACCAAGGACGCCGGCAAGATCGCCGGCCTCGAGGTGCTGCGCATCATCAACGAGCCGACGGCCGCGTCCCTGGCCTATGGCCTCGACAAGAAGGGCGAGGAGACCATCGCCGTCTACGACCTGGGCGGGGGCACCTTCGACATCTCGATCCTCGAGATCGGCGAGGGCACCTTCCACGTGAAGTCGACGAACGGCGACACGCACCTTGGCGGCGATGACTTCGACCAGAGGGTGATCGACTGGCTTGTCGATGAGTTCAAGCGCGACCAGGGCATCGACCTCAAGCAGGACCGCATGGCGTTGCAGCGGCTGAAGGAGGCGGCTGAGAAGGCCAAGATTGAGCTCTCGACCGTGATGCAGACGGACATCAACCTCCCCTTCATCACCGCCGACGCCTCGGGGCCAAAACACCTGAACATCACCATGACCCGCTCGAAGCTGGAGCAGCTGGTCGGCGACCTGGTGGAGAGGACGCTCGAGCCCTGCCGGATGGCGCTCCAGGACGCGGGTATCACGGCAGCCCAAATCGACGAAGTCGTCATGGTCGGCGGCCAGACCCGCATGCCGCTGGTCATCGAGAAGGTGCGTCAGTTCTTCGGGAAGGAGCCGCACCGCGGCGTGAACCCGGACGAAGTTGTCGCCATCGGCGCGGCAATCCAGGCTGGCGTGCTCAAGGGTGAGGTGCGGGACGTCCTGCTCCTCGACGTTACGCCGCTAACGCTGGGCATCGAGACCCTCGGTGGCGTGGCCACGCCGCTGATCCCGCGCAACACGACGATCCCGACCTCGAAGAGCCAGATCTTCTCCACCGCGGCGGACAACCAGCCCTCAGTCGAGATCCATGTCATCCAGGGAGAGCGGGCGATGGCAGCGGACAACAAGTCCCTTGGCCGCTTCATCCTGGACGGAATTCTGCCGGCCCCGCGCGGCGTGCCCCAGATCGAGGTGACGTTCGACATCGACGCGAACGGCATCCTCAACGTCAGCGCCCGCGACAAGGCAACGGGCCGCGAGCAGAAGATCACAATCACCGCCGGCTCGGGCCTCACGAAGGAAGAGGTCGAGAGGATGCAGCGTGAGGCGGAGATGCACGCTGCCGAGGACAAGCGCCGCCGGGAGGAGATCGAGTTGCGCAACGCAGCCGATAGCCTTGCCTACACGGCGGAGAAGACGCTGCGCGATAACGCAGACAAGGTGCCAGCCGACCTCAAGACTGAGGTCGAAGGCAAGGTCCAGGCAGTGCGGACGGCCCTGCAGGGCACTGACATGGATGCCGTCCGTCGGGCCGTGGACGAATTGAATGCGTCCATGCAAAAGATCGGCGCGGCCGTGTACGGCCAGGCGGGAGGCGCTCCCGGCGGCGCTCCACCCGAGGAGGAGATCCCGGAGGGCACCGTGGAGGGCGAGTTCCGCGAGGTCTAGGCGGGCCGCCGTCCGCCAGTTGTGAATCGAGAGGGCCGGCTTACCGCCGGCCCTCTGTGTTTGCTGGCGGCTTTGTGCTCGAGCGGAAGAGCGAACCGTGCCTGCCCTCCCGACAGCGTCAGGTCGACAACGCCGTGGAAGTCGTCACCATCGATGAAACCAGGGCTTCGAGTCCAGCCGGCGGCTATGCCGGACGCCATCCTGCGGGTCCGGTCGTGTTCGGGCTGGCGCGCGGCATGCGTCAAAGCAGCCGCGACGCGGACAATCGCCTCGGACCTCAGGCGGCTCGAACTTCACGGCGTCCACACTGATATGCTGATCTCACTCGCGTACAACGGGGCAAGGCATGACTGCGGCCACCACGGAGCTGGCGCCGGGACTCACGCCGGAAGAGATGCTGGCGCGCGTGCGGCGGCTGCAGATCAAGGCGCGACGCCTGGTGCGCATGCTGTTCTTCGGCGAGTATCACTCGGTCTTCCGCGGCAAAGGCATCGAGTTCAGCGAGGTGCGCGAATACCTCCCGGGCGACGAAGTCCGCACGATCGACTGGAATGTCACGGCCCGAATGGGCTCGCCCTATGTGAAGAAGTTCGTCGAGGAGCGCGAGCTCACCGTCTATCTGCTCGTCGACCTCAGCGCCTCGGCCGCCTTCAGCACGACTAACATCACCAAGCGCGACCTTGCGGCCGAGGTGTCAACGCTACTGGCCTTCGCCGCCGAGGCCAACAATGACAAGGTCGGCCTCATTGCCTTCACGGACCGCGTGGAGCTGTACCTGCGCCCGCGCAAAGGACAGCACCACGTCCTGCGCATGGCGCGAGACCTGATCTACCACCGGACCAGGGGCACCGGCACCAGCATCGAGGCGGCGACAGATTTCCTGATG
>DATLYJ010000108.1 GCA_035574915.1 Dehalococcoidia bacterium
CGGTTCTACAACCACGAGCGACCGCATCACGGCTACCGGGTCCGCGGCCGAACCCCGGCGGCCGCGCTGGCCGGCGCCCGCTGAGCTCATGCATCCCACTCTGGGGGGTGAAAGTGTCAACACGAACCCGAGCCTGGACACGCTAGTATAGCCCACTGCGGTCGCCGAACCACGCAGTCGAGCAGACCGCTGGCTCGCATGCGCTCGCCGCGGCTGCTCACCGCGAACGTTGGGCTGCAAGACGGAGCACTCGATGACAACCGAGCGCAAGGACACTTGGGCGGCGGGAAAGCTGTACGAACCCTACGTCGGGCGTTGGAGCCGTCTTGTTGCGAAGGATTTTCTTGCCTGGCTGGAGATGCCGCCGAATCTAGATTGGCTAGATGTCGGATGCGGCACCGGCGCACTTACCGAGATCATCCTCCAGCATGCCAAGCCCCGTTCCGTGAAGGGCATGGACCCCTCGACGGGATTTATTGAACATGCCAAAGCCCATATCACTGATCCGCGCGCGACGTTTGAGGTGGCCGACGCGCAGTCGCTTCCGTTGGATTCTGCACGTTTTGGTGCCGCCGTCGCGGGCTTGGTCTTGAACTTCGTGTCCAGGCCGTCTCTCGCAGTTCGTGAAATGGCGCGCGCGGTGGAAACCGGCGGCGTGGTAGCCGCCTATGTCTGGGACTATGCGGGGAAAATGGAGCTGATGCGCTATTTCTGGGACGCGGCCGTGGAGCTCGACCGAGCAGCCTACGAGCTAGACGAAGGCCGACGCTTTCCGCTCTGTCAGCCCGATCCTCTGAACGAGTTGTTTACTCAGGCTGGACTTCGCGAGGTGCAGGTCGTACCGATCGATGTTCCTACGAGATTCAGGGATTTCGACGACTATTGGACGCCGTTTCTGGGCGGGCAAGCGCCCGCTCCGGGGTACGCGATGTCGTTGACAGAAGAGCGGCGTGGCGCACTGCGGGAGCGCATCCGCGCCAAGCTGCCAATTGCGAGAGACGGGTCCATCGACTTGATCGCGCGCGCATGGGCCGTTCGTGGCCAGACACCGTAACGCGGCGATCGTGAAGCAACCTTGCAGCCCAACCATTCGGTGCAGCGGACGCGGTAAGAGCACCGCGCCGCTGACCGAGACGTTATGCGCACCGAGGCTTTCGTTTGTCGCCCTACACCTGGCGTCGTTTGACACCTCATGGCGCAATGATCGATGACTAGCGCGGCTCGCAAAGTCGCGGCCCCACGGGTCGTCTGCGTCGAGGATCTCCGGTTGCTGGCGCGCCGCCGAGTGCCCCGGGCCGTGTTCGACTACCTGGACGGCGGCGCCGAAGGCGAGATCACGCTTCGCGAGAACTGCCGCGCCTTCGAGGACGTGACGTTCCGGCCGCGCCAGGCGGTGACGGTGTCGGCATGCGACCTGCGGACCCGCGTGCTCGGGCTCCACCTCGCGCTCCCCTTCTTGCTTGCGCCCGTCGGCTACACCCGTCTGATGCACCCGGGCGGCGAGGTCGCCGCGGCCAGGGAGGCCGGCAAGGCGGGCACCGCGTATATCCTCTCCACCATCTCGGGGCACAGGCTGGAAGACGTGAAGGCCGGGTCCTCCGGCCCCGTGTTGTTCCAGCTCTACCTCATGGGGGGTCGTGCCGCCGCCGAGGCCGTCATTGAGCGGGCGCGCGTCGCCGGGTTCGCCGGCCTAGTGGTCACCGTCGACACCCCGGTCTCGGGGATCCGCGAACGTGACTACCGCAACGGCATGCGGGAGCTCATCAGCGGGAGCCTGCTGGAGAAGATCCCCTTCCTGCCGAATGTGCTCTCCCGCCCGGGATGGCTCGTCAGCTTCGTGCTCGACGGGGGCCTCCGGGCGCTCCCGAACGTCGTGATTCCCGGCAAGGGGCCGATGCCCCTGCTCGACGTCAACGCCGCGCTCGCGAGCTCCGCGGTGGCCTGGGCCGACCTGCGCTGGATCCGCGACTGCTGGCGCGGGCCGGTCATGGTCAAGGGCGTGCTCACCGGGGACGACGCGCGCCGCGCCGTCGACGAAGGCGCGGCGGCGATCTCCGTCTCGAACCACGGCGGGCGGCAGCTCGACGGCGTGCCGGCCGCGTTGCGCGCCTTGCCGGAGGTGGTCGCTGCGGTCAACGGCCAGGTCGATGTCTTGATGGATGGCGGCGTGCGCCGGGGTACCGACATCGTCAAGGCGATCTGCCTCGGCGCGCGCGCCGTGCTCTGCGGCCGCGCCTACGCTTACGGCCTGGCCGCCGCCGGTGACGCCGGAGTCGCGCGCGCGATCGAGATCCTACAGGCCGACCTGGACCGCACGCTGAGGCTGCTCGGTTGTCCATCCGTCGCCGCGCTGGATCGTTCCTACGTGAACCTCCCGAAGAGCTGGTCGTGCTGATTCGTCGTCGGAGGCGGGCGCCGGAACCGGAACGACGCGGGGGCGCAGCATGAGATGTGCGCGGTGCCAGCACGAGAACCGCTCCGGCGCGAAGTTCTGCGAGGAGTGCGCGGCACCGCTGGCGCGCGTGTGCACCAGCTGCGGCGCTCTGCTGTCCCCGACCGCCAAGTTCTGCTCGGAGTGCGCCCATCCCGTGGGCCAGGCCGCCCCGTCGGTGGCCCAGCGCTTCACCTCCCCGGAGTCCTACACCCCGAAGCACCTGGCCGAGAAGATCCTGACCTCCAAGGCCGCGCTCGAGGGCGAGCGCAAGCAGGTGACCGTGCTCTTCGCCGACCTGAAGGGGTCGATGGAACTGCTCGCCGATCGCGATCCCGAGGAGGCGCGCAGGCTGCTCGATCCCGTACTCGAACGCATGATGGAGGCCGTGCACCGCTTCGAGGGCACGGTGAACCAGGTGATGGGCGATGGGATCATGGCGCTCTTCGGCGCGCCACTGGCCCACGAGGATCACGCGGTACGGGCGTGCTATGCGGCGCTGCGGATGCAGGAGTCGCTCAAGCGCTACACGGACGACACGCGCCGCTCGCACGGGGTGGAGGTGCAGATCCGGGTCGGCCTCAACTCGGGAGAAGTGGTCGTCCGCTCGGTCGGCAGCGATCTCCGCATGGACTACACGGCTGTGGGCCAGACCACCCACCTCGCGGCCCGGATGGAGCAGCTGGCGCCGCCCGGGACCGTGCGGCTGACGGGCGAGACCGTGCGGCTCGTCGAGGGCTACGTCGCGGTGCGATCGCTCGGGCCCATCCCCGTGAAGGGCCTCCCGGACCCGATCGAGATCTTCGAGCTGACGGGGGCGGGGACGGCGCGGACGCGGCTGCAGGCCGCTGCGCTCCGCGGCCTCACGCGCTTCGTCGGCCGCGACGCCGAGGTCGAGCACCTCCGCCGAGTGCTGGGCCGGGCCGGTGCCGGCCGCGGCCAGGTGGTCGCCGTCGTCGGCGAGGCCGGGGTGGGCAAGTCGCGGCTCACCTACGAGTTCACCCACACCCATCGGGTCCAGGACTGGCTGATCCTGGAGGCCGCGTCTGTCTCCTACGGTAAAGCGACCAGCTATCTGCCCGTGATCGACCTGCTGAAGGGCTACTTCAAGATCAGCGACCGGGATGACCACCGGGAGATGCGCGCTAAGGTGTTCGGGCGGATGCTGGGCCTCGATCGCGCGCTGGAGCCGCTGCTGTCTCCGCTGCTGGCGCTGCTCGGCGTGCCAGTCGAGGACCAGGCCTGGCAGAACCTGGACCCGCCGCAGCGCCGGCAGCGTACGCTGGACGCGGTCAAGCGCCTCCTCCTCCGCGAGAGCCAGGCACAGCCGCTGCTCGTGGTCTTTGAGGACCTGCACTGGATCGATGGCGAGACCCAGGCCCTGCTCGACAGCCTGGTGGAGAGCCTGGGCTCGGCGCGCCTCCTTCTCCTCGTGAACTATCGCCCCGAGTACCAGCACGGCTGGGGAGGGAAGAGCTACTACCTGCAACTCCGCATTGACCCCTTGCCGCCCGAGAGCTGCGAAGACCTGCTCGACGGCCTCCTAGGGGCCGAGGGCAGTCTGGGGTCCCTCAAGCAGCACCTGATCACTCAGACCCAGGGCAACCCCTTCTTCCTCGAGGAAAGCATCCGGGCCCTGGTGGAGACACAGGTTCTGATAGGCGAGCGGGGGGCTTACCGCCTGGCGAAACCCCTTGCGGGCGTTCAGGTGCCGGCGACCGTCCAGCCCATCCTGGCGGCGCGCATCGACCGCCTCCCGCTCGAGGAGAAGCGCCTCCTCCAGGCCGCAGCGGTGATCGGTATGGAGGTACCCGTTCCTCTGCTGCAGGCCATCGCCGAGCAGACCGACCAAGCCATGCACCAGGGGCTCGCACACTTGCAGGCCGCGGAATTCCTGTACGAGGCTCGCCTCTTCCCCGACGTCGAGTACACCTTCAAGCATGGCCTCACGTATCAGGTGGCCTACGGCAGCCTGCTCCACGACCGGCGGCGGGTTCTGCACGCCCGGATCGTCGAGGCCATCGAGGCGCTGTACGCCGACCGTCTCGCCGAGCGGGTGGAGCAACTGGCCCATCACGCGGTCCGGGGCGAGATCTGGGACAAGGCCGTGAAGTATCTCTCCCAGGCCGGCGCTCGGGCGTTCGCTCAATCAGCGTTCCGGGACGCGGTTGCCTACATCGAGCAGGCGCTGAGCGCGCTGGCCTATCTCCCCGAGGAGCGCGAGAGGCTGGAGCTATCCATCGACCTTCGCCTCGGCCTGCGTAACTCGCTCTTCCAGTTGGGGGAGGTGGAGGCCGGCTTCGGGCATCTCCGCGACGCCGAGGATGTCGCCAGGACGCTCGGAGACGAGCGCCGGCTTGGATTGATGTCGGCCTACATGAGCGAGCACTTCCGCCTGACGGGTCACTCGGCGGACGCCGTGGCGTCCGCGCAGACAGTCCAGGCCATCGCCGAGCGGCTCGGTGATCTTCCTCTCACGGTCGCGGCGAACTACTACCTGGGCACCGCGTACTTCACGGCGGGCGACTATCGCCGGACCGGCGAGTTCCTCGAGGCGACCATCCGGCCGCTCGACGGCGATCTCGGTCGCGAGCGCTTCGGCCTGGCCGGGTTCCCCGTCGTGATGGCCCGGAGCTTCTGGGCCTGGGCTCTCGCCGAGCGGGGCGAGTTCGATGAGGGCGTGCATCGCGGCCAGGAGGCGATACGCCTCGCCGAGGCGCTCAATCACCCCTACAGCCTGGCGTTCGCGTGTCGCGGCCTCGGACATGTCCACGGCCTCAAGGGAGACTTGCGTCAGGCGGCCCTCCTGCTCGAGCGCGGCGTCGCCCTGTGCCGCGAGTGGAACCTGCACTTCGCGGCCCCCACTCTGACGGAGATGCTGGGCTATGTGTACGCGCTGTCCGGGCGCCTGCCCGAGGGGCTCGCGCTCCTGCAACACGCACTGGCCGCCGGGGAATCCATCGGGTTCACGATGTTCCTCACCCCGTTGATCGTGCACCTGGGCGAGGTGCGTCTGTTGGCCGACGAGCCCGAGGAGGCGGCCGGCCTCGCCGCGCGCGCCGTGGCGCTGGCGCGCGAGCACGGCCAGCGCAGCCTGGAAGCGTATGCGCAGCGCCTTCTCGGCGACATCACGGCGCAGCGCGATCCGCTCGACGCCGAAGTCGCCGAGGGCCGTTACCGTGAGGCCCTGGCGCTCGCCGCCCAGCTGGACATGCGCCCGCTCATGGCCCACTGTCATCTCGGCCTCGGCAAGATCGCCCGACGAATGGGCAGGCCCGAGCAGGCACAGGATCACCTCGCCACCGCGACGACGATGTGGTGCGAGATGGACGGACGCCTCTGGCTGGAGCGGGCGGAGGCGGAGATGAGAGGGCTTGGCTGAGGCGCGTAGCCGGGGGTGGAGTAGGGCGCATAACCCGCCGCTTCAGCGGGCCGGCTGCGCCGGCCGCTGAGCGGTACGTTCGACAGCAGAGGACGGATAGGAGAGACCACGGCGAGGGGAAGATGGTGGACGCAAGCTTGGTCGCGGAGGCGATCCGGGAGACCCTGGTCCGGATGCCGCTCGCGGCGAGCTACGCCGACGAGCAGCGCGACCTCCAACCCTACGCTCAACGAGCACTTGAGGAGACTTTCCAGCAATCGTTCCCGACGGCGAACCTGCGGACAGTCATCAGCGTCGGCGGCACCGGCAAACCCAGCCTGAGCCTTCTGGGCACTCGCTTCTGGCCGGACGTCGAGATTCGTGCCGGAACAACGGCGGTTGCGGCGATCGAAGTGAAGTTGATCCGCCAGGGCCATCCGGCCTCGAAGGCAATCGCCGAGGCCGTCGGCCAGTCCCTCATCTACTCCATCCGCTATCCTCGCGTCTTCACCTTTGTCGTCCATTATGGACGGAGCGATCTCCGCTACCACGACGACGACGCTGAACTGGCGAAGCGGCTGTCGCGTCTCAACGTGGAACTGATTCTCCGGAGGACGAGTGATCGTGTGGCCTGACGGCCAATCTGCGGCTCCGTCGAACTTCGCAGTAGAGCGGACGCGCTTCGCACGCCGCTACCGCGGGCGTTAGGCGTACGGTATCGTCAACACAAGTTGTGCTTAGAAGGAGGCTTCCCATGACAAAGGACTTGGGCAATCCACCGCAGATGCCGCCAAATGTCGAGGTGTTCTCTCTGTGCGCGTCCATGGTGACCGCTCGGGCGCTTTGGGCCGCAGCAGAGCTGGGTGTTGCAGATCAGATCGCTGGCGATCCGGTGTCCATCGACAAGATCGCCACCGCCACCGGCGCACATGCGGACACCTTGTACCGCATCCTCCGCCTGCTCGCCGCAAACGGAATCTTTCGGGAGCACCCGGACCGCCGCTTCTCGCACACGCCGCAGAGCGAGACGCTGCGCGAAGACCACTCCACCAAGACCCGCGCCGCGGTGCGTCTGATCGGCAGTGTGGACTTCTGGAACGCGTTCGCGAACCTCCACAAGAGCGCGAAGACGGGCGAGACCGGGTGGAAGCTGACAACGGGTATGGGCTTCTTCGAGTGGCTGCCGAAGCACCCCGAGGCCGCGACGATATTTAACGACGCCATGATTGGCATTCACGGCGGCGAGCCACCGGCGGTGGCCGAGGCGTACTTGTTTAACGGTACGGTCGTCGATGTGGGTGGTGGATCGGGCAACATGCTAATCCACATCCTCAAGCGATACCCCGAGGTGAAAGGCACGCTGTTCGAGCTGGCACACGTCGCCGACGCGGCGCGCGCCAACCTGGATGCGGCCGGCGTCGCGAATCGGTGCGTGGTGCAGACGGGCAACTTCTTCGAAAGCGTCCCGAGCGGAGGAGACATCTATCTACTGTCGCACATCATCCACGACTGGGACGAACCGAGCTGCGTCAAGATCCTGAGCAACTGCCGCAAGGCGAAGAACCGAGGCGGCAAGGTTCTCTTGGTGGAGATGGTGGTGCCAGCCCCGAACCAGCCGCACCCCGCAAAGGAACTCGACTTGGTCATGCTCACGGTGCCGGGGGGCCGCGAGAGGTCCGAGGCCGAATATGGGCAGCTGCTCGAAAAGGCTGGCCTCAAACTTTCCCGCGTCATTCCCACCAAGAGCCCGGTCAGCATCATCGAAGCGCAGTAGCGGGTCGCTTGCGAGGCAATCGATCCAGCCGGCCCAGCACCATGCTTCGGGCGCGTCCTGGGTTGTCAGCGAAGCTGATACACGAGCGATTGCGCAAGATGACCCGCGTCGGCATCGTGCAGCGCACCGTGTTCGGCGAGAAGCTTCCCGTGGAAGTTAACTACCCGCTGAGTCCCTTTGGCCGTCCCTTCATGGGGGTTTCTCGACGGAGTGCGTCGGCTCCAGGAGGCCGTGGACATGGGACGATGTCTGAGAGAGCCGCGATCCGACAAGGGATGTCTACAGCGGTCGCCTAACAAGGCGATGAACCTAACGGCGGCTCCGCTGCACGCCGCCGCCGTAGGTTATCGCTGGCGTTAGGCGGCACAGACCACAATGTAGGAGAACTCGACTCCATGAAGACGCAGTTTTATACGGCGACGAGTCTCGATGGCTTCATTGCCACCGAAGATGACTCATTGGATTGGCTTTTCCAGCTGGGTTGTGCGAATGACACGGACTATCCGGCATTC
>DATLYJ010000109.1 GCA_035574915.1 Dehalococcoidia bacterium
AACGACCCGGCCGTCATTGCCGCCTCACGGTGGTTGCGCGGACAGCCCGGCTGCGCGCCCTGACCCGGAGGCGGCCGATAGACGGGTGGTAGTTGCATGACCGTTGACGGCCTGCCGCCACCAGATAACATAAGCGCAACATGCGACCGGCGCTTCCCCGCATGCTGGTCCCACTCCTGCCAGCCCTGGCCCTCCTCGCCTGCGTGGCACCGGACCCCTCGGCCGCGCCCACCAGCACGCCGGAACTCTACCGCGGCCCCGTCGCTTCGCCCACGGCCCGGCTTCCGGTTACGGGACCCCTGGCGACCTGGGAGGCAGGCAGGCGCCCCCCCGCCCCGCCAGCGCCCACCGCTGAGCCGGCGACGCCCACGCCTTTGCGGGCGGACGCGGCGCTTCAGCGCGCCCTCCAGGAGCTCCTGGGCCCAGAGGCCGAGCACTACGGCGTCTACGCCAAGGAGCTGCGGGGAAGCCGCGGCGCGGCCATTAACGCCACGAAGGTCTTCAACGCCGCCTCGACGTTCAAGGTCGAGGTGATGTTCGAGGTCTACAGGCAGCGGGATCTCGGCCTCCTGAAGTTCGACGAGCTACTCGAGGTGAACGCGTATTACGCCGGGTTTGACCTCGGCACGCTGCCGGTCGAGGTCGGGGACTCGATGAGCATCGCGGAGGCCCTGTTCTACATGATGTCGGTGTCCGACAACGTGTCGGCGGTGCTGCTCCAGGACAGGGTGGGCGCGAGCAACATCAACAAGACCATGACCGCGCTGGGACTGAAGAGCACGGGACTTTTCCCGGAGGGCTTGCCCGCCACGGCTGAGGACTTCGGCCTGCTTCTGGAGGCCATCGCGGCATCCGAGGACGTCCCGGAGAGCACGCGCCGGGAGATGCTCGACCTGATGGCGTCGGAGTCGCGCGACAACGGCCTGGTGGCGGGAGTGCCGCGGGGGACGCGGGTGGCGCACAAGACGGGAAACTGGCCGGACGCGACGAATCATGTCGGCATCGTGCAGGCGCCGGCGGCTACCTATGTCATCGCCATCCTCTGTGACCTCGGCTATCAGCCGACGTTGATCCGCGCCATCTCCGAGACGGTGTACAGGCACCTGGGCCAGGCCGCCCGGTAGGACCTGGCGCCTGTATGAGAAGCCCCGGCGCACCGATAGCGGCCAACGGTGAGTGGCGAGGACCGCTGGGAAAGGGGCCGTTCGGCCCCCGGCGTCCCCTCCCTTTGCTGCTTGTTCATACCCGTGGCCGTTCCTAGAATGGCCACCCAGGCAGCTAAGGGGGACGTTTCATATTCCTCACATCTAACCGCCGGAGCGCGGCCGCGCGAGACGCCGCCCGCAAAATCGCCGAAGCACGCCGCAAGGGCCAGGGGCTGCGGGTCCAGGACTGGGAGATCGACGCCGGCGATGAGGGCCAGGTGAGCCGCGCCGTCGATTCGATACTCGACTGGGCCCGGCACACGCTCGCCGGCTGCCGCCGGCCCTACGGAATCGACCACTTCGACCTGACGTTGGCCTTTGCGGCCGATAGCGACAGGCGTGTCCGCAGCCTGGCGTTCGACCGCCTGCGCCCGATCGACCTCTATCAGGAGCCGTTCCCGGAGCGTCTTGCCTCCGCCCTGGTGTCGGAGCTGACGGGCCTGAAAGCCTCGACCCTGCGGGTTTCGGCCGCTCTCTTCTCCTGGGGAGAGGCGGCGCACGCGGCGCTTCCGGCGCGGATCTAATCCAGGCCAGCATTCCGGCCGCCAGGCGGGCCCGCCTCGCTCAGCACGGGCCTAGCCCTCGGCGCTCTCCGATTCGGCCTCGAACTCGTCCGAACAGAAGATGTAGCCGATGCCCGTAAGCGTCTTGATGATCACGGGGTTCGCCGGGTCGTCTTCGAGCTTGCTGCGCAGGCGGAAGACCCAGACGCGCAGGTACTGAAGCTCCTCCCGGTACTCCGGGCCCCAGACCTTGCTCAGGAGCTGGTTGCTGACCATGACCTTGCCGGCGTTCGCGGCCAGGTGCTGGAGCAGCATCCACTCCGTCCGCGTGAGCTTCACGAGCTGCCCGTTCTTCCGCACCAGGCGGCGCTCGAGGTCGACCTCGACGTTGCCGGCACGGACGATGCTGGCGGCCTTGACGCCGTCCGTAACGGAGCGGCGGAGGACGGCGCGGATGCGCGCGCTGAGCTCTTCGGGGTCGAAGGGCTTGGAGATGTAGTCGTCGGCGCCGAGCTCGAGCCCGCGGACCTTGTCGAGGTTGCTGTTCTTGGCGCTGACGAGAATGATCGGCATCGTGCTGCGCTCACGCAGCTTGCGCATCACCTCGAGGCCGCTGATCCCGGGCATCATTATGTCGAGGACGGCAATGTCCGGCCGCTGTTCCTCGGCGATGCGCAACGCGTCCTCACCGTTAGAGGCGGAGATCACGCGGAACCCTTGGCTGCTCAACTCGGCGTCGATGAGCCGGAGAATGCCGGCCTCATCGTCGACACTCATTACTAATGGTTCGGCCGTCGTCATGCGAAGCGTCTCCTTGTCCGGTTGCGTAATGCCCTGGCGGGGTGGGCAGGCGCTACGGACGCCTTCCTGAACCTGCGGCGCGTAACGACCCGACTAATACTTGGCCCCGGAGCATCAATAAAAAGTGAACTGGCAGCCGTCTGAGGTGTCGAAAACGTAAAACGAGAGCCCGCCGGCATCCGGCAGGCCCTCTGCAGAGAACAAGACTCCCCGGACTCCTGCTACTCGATGAGCTTGATTACCCAGAAGAGCGCCTCGCCGGGGGCACCGGGGTTGGTGCGGAAAGAGGTCTCCGAGTAGTAGACCTCGGCCCGCATTGGGATGACGGTAACCGTTGCCTTTTCGTTCACGCCGCCCCCGCTGCAGGAGATGTCCACGATGTACACGGCCACGTACTCGACAATGGTGATGTCCTGCGACGACCCGGAGGCGCCCGGTGCGATTTTGACGACCGGGATGAGCCCGAACCGCGGACTGTCCCGATTAACGACATCGTAGACGCCGTCGCCGTCAGTGTCGGAGATGAAGACGTCGGCGAGCTTGTCCGTGTTTCCGTCGAGGCGATCCTCGAAGTATCCGCAGGTGTTGGCCTGGGCGCCGGTCAGGGGTGTGGCCTTGTCGCCGCGCTTGTAGTAGCACTGGCTACCGTTGACGATATTGTCGCCGTACTCGTCGTTACCGTTGTTCTGGCCCCTGCAGCCGGGCGGGTAGTTCGGCTGGGGCGGGTTGGGGTCGTCGAGGCGCAGCGGACCAGTGTTGCCGGAGACCCAGGTGTCGCCGCTGCTCGGCTTGGGCACCTTGATGACGCACTCATCGCCGTAGACGTCAGGATCCGTGTAGTAACAGATCTCGGGGTTCGAGGCGATGTTCGGGTTGTCATGGAGCATGCCGATGGGCAGGAGCCCATTCCCCCGCTCGGCCTGGCCGCGCCGTGCGGTGGCGCAAGCGTTGACGTTGCCGCTGGTGACTCCAAGTATGCGGCCGAAGAATGTGACCTGAGGGCGCCGTAGCCTAACGGTTATGGTGTCGTTGACGGACTGGCCGGAGCAGGTAACCCCGTACGAGATGCTCTGGATCTCTGACGACGAGACGCCGTTGCGCGCTCCCCACTCCCGCGCGCGCGTCGTGGCGGCGGAGGTGACAGGTAGCTCGCGCGCACCGGCGAGAGCCATGGCGTCGGCGTCGTTCTGAAGGTCGCGGTCGGCCCTGGCAAAGAAGCCCACGTCGATGGCGAGGGCTGTCATCCCAAGGACCACGGTGAACAACAGGGCTGCCAGGACCAGTATCTGGCCCTGTTCATCGCCACGTTCTGGTGCACTTCCCGCTCTGTTGAACATCACTCAAGCCTCATGTCGCTATCGGCCGTGAGATCGACGCGCGTCGATATCGAACCGCCGCTCACCATGCTCATGAGGGCGGACAAGGGCGTGATCAGGGAGTACTGGTGACTCACCCTGACAGTCACCGAATTGCCCGGAAGACCATTCGCGCCGGTCACCGTGACGCACGCCGTACCTGTGCCAGCACCGCACGTGAGGCCAATCGAGCTCGTATCTACGACGCGCTGCTTTATCTCCGCTTCCGTGTGGCCGACGGCACCGTAGCGGGCACCCTCCCGGGCGGCGTTCGTAATCGAGATCCAGGCCCGCAGGCCCATGCCAAAGTCGACTATGGCGAAGATGAGCACCAGGAAGAGCGGCGCGACGAGGGCGAATTCAACCAGGTTCTGGCCACGTTCGCGGTTGCGGCCGGCTTTCGCGCGCCGGGCGCCCGCGGCGGCGCCATGAAGCACGGGTGCGGACTCGGATTGCCTGAGCGCTGCGGTTGCCACGGCACCTTCTTGGCCGCCCGCTCAGAGTCCTTTCCTTCGGGGTCGACAGCCTAGAGTCGGTCCTGATCCCTGGACCGCCAACTAAAGAATCGGAAGGCATTCGCCGATCTGATGCCTTCAACCGATCTAAACGCGTAGCGCGGCCGAACATTTCGGCCTCGTGGGGCCCACATTCGAGGGCCTCCCTAAGATTGTCGGTTGACAGCAACCTGCAATCGAGGCCCTCTGCGCCGGTTTTCCTCCTTTGACCCCGCAACTCCTAGCCTCGGCCAGGAGGATGTCCGTGCGGCCGAGAGATTACGAAGGCGGGCGCGAGGCAATGCCGCGCGGGATCGCGGTGGTAATGACGATGGCGATCCTGACCTTGATCACCGGCGTCGTGATGGCGCTGGCGGTGATGGTCTGGCAGCCGTGGCACACCGAGGACCAGGGCGGCGGCATTCAAGGCGGCGGCGACCCGACGCCGGCCCAGCATGGGCCGCGGTGACGGGCCGCCGGAAGCCCGCGGCGCCCGATGCAGCCCTAGGGCGGGATGATGACTCCGTGCGGCGAGGCAGCGCCATTCAGGGCGGCGAGCTCGAGCGGCGAGAGGGCCTCCTCCGGGGCGAGCCCCAGGAGCTCGCAGGCCGAACGCACCACGTGTGCCCATGAGCAGCGGTTCACGAATAGCATGGCGGGCGTGCTCAGCGTACCGCCGGCGTTAATGAAGCCGTGCACTCTTGTGGCGCGACCCGTGTCGAGCGGCTGGAGCACGCCCAGGATGCGGTCCGGACGGGTGTGGCTCACGAAGACGCGCGCCTGTACCGACTCGGGATAGAGCCTCGCGGCGGCTTCCCGGGACACGACCAGCGCCTCCTCGAGGCCGCTGCGCGGTGCGCGAAAGCGGCCGGGCTCGATCATGTAGACGACGCGTATGCGCCTGCCGCCCTCGCGCAGCCGGAAGGCGGCCTTCAGGACTTCCTCGAGCTGGTAGGCGCCGACGGCGGTCAGAATGACCTCGGGGTCCTGGTCGGATGCCCACTCCAGCGCCAACGCACCCTCGCGCACCAGCGCCGCGGCCTCCTCCACGGAGAACAGGTCGGGCACTGACGCGGCTTTGGGGACGACGCAGGTCCAGACCTGGCCCTGCGTTTGATAGACGGCGGCCATGACGGACGCGGCGGTATTGAAGTCGGCGGGGAAGAGGACACGAGAGGAGGGCATGGGCTCGCCAAGCATGAGCTCGCACATGCTCGGGTCCTGGTGAGACTGCTCGTTCTTGGCGTTCTCCCATGTGTGTGACGTGAGGACTAATGGCATGGAGAGCCAGCCGGGGCTGCGGCCAGCTTGACGCAGGCCCTGGGCCCAGGTGACTTCCTGGCGGACGGCGCCATGCATCTTGGTCCCGAAGGCCTCATAGGTGACGACTATGCCGATGCCTCCCTTGTTGGCCAGCGCCGCGCAGCACACGGCTTCCTCGTTCAAGGCGGTCACCACGGCCCCCAGCACGCCCTCTGGCACTCCCGGCTCCGGGCTCGTCACACGAAAGAGCAGGGCTTCCAGGGTCTTCAGCATACGGTTTGACCGCATCTCGTCCGGGTTGCCGACCCGGGGCCGCAGATGCTGGTTCGCCTGGACGATGGCGAGGAATGACTCGTCGACTGCCGCCATGGGCGAGGCCCTGCTCCAGGACGCCGGGTCCGAGCGGTCGGCCGGTACTTCGCGACGGGGCAGGAGCGGCAACTCGCGGAGTTTCACTTCTCGCACCGCGAGGGGGTGGTCGCGCTCCGCTGGCCGGCCGCTTGCAGCATGGTTCCGGAGCCTGGCCGCGGCCTCGGTGAGCTCGCCGGGCGCCACCCAGAGTCGGTGCGCCGACTCGTTGAAGTTCGCCCGCGCGCTTGCGTCCCGTGAGGGGTTCGCGCCCAGGGGCAGGTTATGGGCGAGGTTGGTGCCGGCGCCGTAGAAGCCGAAGCCCTTCGGCGCGACCGCAATCCCGTAGGGCAAGCGCACCGGATAAGGGATCTGGCCGCGCTTCGCCAGTTCGCCCGCGGCGCGCAGTCTCTCCTCCTGCTCGATGATCGCCCAGGCGAATGCCGCGGGGTCGCGGCCATCGAGGACGACGGGCTCGAAGCTGTTGAGGCGCAGGTGGTCGAGGAACCAGTCGACACCGCCGATCTGGCTCATGGTCGTCCGCTGGTCGATGCGGCGGCCGTTGCTGATCATGATCGGCATCACCAGGCCGCAATCCTCGGCCCGCCACCAGCGCGGCGCCCAGTCGCTGCCGCGCTGCTCCTCGAAGGCGCCATCGCTCAGGAAGACCACGAGGCTCTCGCCCGGCAGAGGCATGTGGACATACTCGAGCTCGGTGAAACCCAGGTAGCCGCCTTCGACCATGCCACCCGCGGTATGGGCGTTCACGTGGCTCCCGAGGGGCGACTTCTGTTCGCCCTGCGGCGTCAGGCGATAGAGGTAGAAGTCCCGGACGTAGCGTGTGAGGCCCTCGTCGCTCAGCGAATAGCGCCCCGCGTGCTCAGGCGTCATATTGCCGAGGAGCAGGTTCAGGCTATCGATCGCCGCGACCGTGTGGCCCTGGCCCATGACCCAGGAGCGGGTAACGCCGCTGATCGCGTTCGCCGCCATGTAGCCCGCGTAGGCGGGCACCATGTTCAGGGCGCCGCCCGTGTGTCCTTCGGGCTCGCGCTTGAAATCTTCCGGGCCAAGGTCGCGCCCGTCGAGGTAGACGCGGTCGGCGTAGGTCTCGTGCACCACCAGCCACATGCCCGCGCTGGCGATGCGGTCAGTGGCGTGGAGGATTTCGAAGAATGCCTCGGCGCTTATCACGCCCCTGTCCTCGAGCTCATCGGCGAGAGCAAGGACGCGGGCGCGGGTTTCGAGCGTGTGCTGGATCACCCCGTATCCGGCTGCCCAGCGCGCCGCGCCAGGTCTTCGGCGAAGCGCAGCTTCGACGCGCTCGGAAGCCCGTACTTCGAGCACTTCATCCGCCATCCCGCACCTCCTGCCCCTGCAGGCATGCCCGGGCGTCCTCCGCGATAATCCGCGCCTCGTCGACGGCAACGCCGCAGCACAGCACGCGGGACCCCGTGCTCGAAATCACGGCGTCGCGACCGCGAGTCCGCGCGTTAGCGGTGGAGTCGAGTGAGAGGCCGAGCCAATCGAAGCCGGCGCATATGCGCTCGCGGACTGCCGGCTGGTTCTCGCCCACGCCGCCGCCGAACACGAGGGCATCCAGGCCGCCGAGCGCCGCCGCGTAGGCGCCGACATACTTCCGGACGCGATAGCAGAAGACCGACAGGGCGAGGGTCGCGGCCGCGTCGCCCGAGGCCTCCAGCGCCAGCAGGCGGCGGATGTCCCCGGACGCCCCGGAGAGGCCGAGGAGCCCGGACCGCTCGTTCAAGATGCGCTCGACCTCCTCCGGCGAAAAGCCGCCTTCCCCGGCCAGGAACGAGGGTATAGCGGGGTCGATGTCACCGGAGCGGGTCGCCATGACAAGGCCCTCGAGCGGCGTGAACCCCATCGAGGTGTCAGCGGGTTTGCCCGAACGGATGGCTGCCGCCGAGCAGCCCGACCCGAGCTGCAGCGTGACGGCGCGCAGGTCATCCCTGCCGGCTAGCCCGACAAGACGGCGCCACATGTAGCGGTGCGCCAGGCCGTGGAAGCCGTAGCGTCTGATGCCGAAGCGTTCCCGCAACTCCGCGGGAATGGCGTAAGTCGAGGCATCGGCCGGCAGGGCGGCGAAAAAGGAGGTGTCGAAGGTAGCGACCATTGGCGTCCGGTCGAGGCGCGAGCGCGCCGCGCGGATAGCCTCCAGCGCTGGGGCGTTGTGCAGCGGCGCCAACGCACCTGCAGCCTCGATCTCGGCGAGCGCCTCGTCCGAAAGCAGGACAGGCGCGGTCAGGCGCGGCCCTCCGTGCACGACGCGATGGCCGGCGGCCTCGAGGCCATCGAGGAGGCCACGCGATGCCAGCGCGTCCAGCAGGGCGAGCGTTCCCTCGCCGTACCCGGCGCCGGCGGCGACAGCGAATGCCTCCTCCGGCCCTTCGCCGAGGCGGATGACGCCGGCCGGCCGGTCGGGCAAGGCGCTCACACTGGCCGAGGCAAGCGCCTCATAGAGTCCATCGCCAAGGGAGATGACCGAGGCTTTGATGCTGGAGCTGCCGCAATTGAGGGCAAGTATGCGCACGGATGGCCGCCACCGCCGTTTCGACAATTATCCACGGGCTATGGCGCGTGCAAGCAGCCTGTCCGGGCAAATCGGGCGCCGAAGCGCTCCCGGCTCTCAGGACGCGCGCGCTTCGCCCTCGTGGTCATCGCGACGGTCGAGGCCGAGGAAGACGTCGCGGAAACCGGGGCAGACCTTCTCGAAGCGCAGGGGCAAGGCCGGATAGCTGGCCACCAGTATGCTGGACTTGCCGCGTTCGAGAAGGCATTGCCCCACGCTCGCCTCCTGCATCACCTCGCAACGGGCATCCTCGGCGAGGAAGGCGGCGAGCTTGAACATCAGCGCGCCCGCGAGCCGCTGCTGCGAGTGGTCGGCAAGCGACCCCACAGGCGGGTAGACGTTGAGGATAATGCGCTGCGGGTCAAGGCGCGCCGTGACCCAGGTGCCGTTGTCCAGCTCCCGGATCCAGGCAGAACGCTCTCCGCCGGTAAAGCCAGCCAGTTGAAGTATCTCGAGGGCCCTGGGGCCCACACCGTTGACCGTCGTTCTGCAGCACATGCATCGGTCCCTTCATCCCGTCCCCATGAGTCCAAAGTAGGGCCACCTGAATGAAGCTTGAATCCGGGTGTTACCGCCTGCCATTACAATCGCGGTACGAAGGGCAAGGCGCCCTCGAAACTCCTGGAACCCCCACAACGGATGCTTAAGCTTCGCCCAAGTCCCTGTTATGCGGCGTATACCCGTCAGCAGCCAAAGTACGCGTAATCGCGCGGCCCCCCTTTCCGCCGGAGGAGGACTAGATGACCCTCGAACAGAGCACTCGCACACTCCCGGGCAGTCCGGCGACCGGGACATCCGGCAAGCCGGAGGAGAAGGCACTGCGGATCCGGAGGGACGCCCTGCGCGCGCAGCCGGCAACGATCCGCTTCCTCACCGCTCCGAAGACCGAGAAACAATAGAGACAGCGCCTCGTCGTCGGCCTCGAGTCGTGATCATCGGCGCCGGCTTCGCGGGCCTGGAAGCGGCGCGCCGCCTCTCGCGTACGGAAGCGGAGGTCCTGCTCGTCGACCGGCGCAACTTCCACACCTTCACTCCTCTCCTCTACCAGGTGGCCACGGCTGGCCTGGAGCCCGACTCCATCGTCAAGCCCGTGCGCTCCATCTTGCGCCGGGCGCCCAACGTGCGATTCGTGATGGCGGACGTGGCCTCCATAGACCTGGCCAGGCGCCAGCTCCAGACAAGTGCCGGCAAGGTCCGGTATGACTACCTGATCGTGGCTACGGGTAGCGCCGTGAACTATTTTGGACAGGAGTCACTGTCGCGCTGGGCGCTGCCCCTGAAGGACCTCGATGACGCCATCGCGCTGCGCAGCCACGTGCTGGCTAGCTTCGAGGCCGCGGCGCTCGAGCGCGACCGCGAAGCCCGCCGCCGGCTGACCACGGTCGTGGTCTGCGGCGGCGGCCCTACGGGCGTGGAACTCGCCGGGGCGCTCCAGGAGCTGAAGCAGCACGTGCTCCGGCGGGACTTTCCCGAGCTGGCGCTTAGCGAGGACTCGGCCCGGGTGGTCCTTCTGGAAGCCGCGGACGCCCTCCTGCCCGGCTTCCCGTCATCACTCCAGGACGCAGCAGCCCGGCAGCTCAGAGAAATCGGCGTTGACGTGCGGCTTGGGAGTCCCGTCACCGGCGCCGGCGAGGCCGGCGTACGGCTTGCCTCCGGCGAGGTCATCCCCGCAGGCACGGTCGTCTGGGTGGCGGGAGTGCTCGGCGCTGGGCCGGAAGGGCTTGACCTCTCGGGTAGGGCCAGGCGCGCCCGCGTCGAGCCCACTCTCCAACTCACGGACGCGCCGGAGGTACTCGTGGCCGGAGACCTGGCATACCTCGAGGACGGAGGCCGGGCCCTGCCCATGATGGCGCCCGTCGCTATCCAGGAGGGTCGCGCCGCGGCCGAGAACGTCCTCCGGCTAATCCGGGGCGAGAGCCCCCGGCCGTTCCGTTACAAGGACAGGGGCCTGATGGCGACCATCGGGCGCACGCGGGCCGTGGCCTTTCTCCCGCCGCTCTGCTTGTCCGGCCCGCCAGCCTGGCTGGTCTGGCTGGCGGTCCACCTCTTCTGGCTCATCGGCTTCAGGAACAAGTTCCTCGTCCTGGTGGACTGGGCCTGGAACTACCTGCTCTACGAGCAGGGCTCTCGCGTGATCGCGGGGCCGGCGCGGCCCCGGGGCGCGAAGGAGGCAGGCGAAGCCAGGATTACAAACTCGTAAAGAGCGGTCTTCATTACGCATCGAACGCCTGTCGCGGCGTCCGGCGCGGCGCTAATATTTCGGGCGAAAGAAGGCGGGCCGCGGGCGCTAGGTGCGGGCCCAGGAGCGCCCTCCTGCCTCCACGAGCCTGGAGGCGCTCATGTCCACAGAGCCACTCATCCTTGCCGTCGACGATGAGCCGGCGATCCTTCGCCTTGTCCGCATCGAGCTCACCGCCCAGGGCTTCAGAGTCGCCAGCGCCACTAACGGGCCCGATGCCCTGAGGATGCTTGACGAGCAGCGGCCGGACCTGGTGCTGCTCGACATCCTCATGGAAGAGATGAGCGGCATCGAAGTCCTACGGCGGATCCGCGAAAGGGCCAACATCCCGGTCATCTTCCTGACCGCCAAAGGCCGCGACACCGACAAGGTGCGCGGGCTGGAACTGGGCGCGGACGACTACATCACCAAGCCCTTCCACCCGGACGAGCTCGCCGCGCGCGTGCGCGCGGTCCTCCGCCGGAGCACCAGCACGTCCGCGCCGGACAACATCGTCCGGGCCGGCTCGGTGGAGGTCGACCTGACGCGGAGGCTGGTGCGCAAGCACGGCGGCCCCGTGCCGATGACCCGCACCGAATGGATGCTCCTCGAGAGCCTGGCGGCGAATCACGGAAAGGTGATGCTCAACTCCGAGCTCCTGAGCCGCGTGTGGGGCCCGGAGTACCGCGACGACCTGCAGTACCTGAGAGTGTGGGTCTCCCGGCTGCGGAGCAAGCTCGAGGATGATCCCTCCCGCCCGGAGATTATCAAGACGCGCTACGGGATCGGGTACATCTTCGAAGCCACGGAAGCGCCGCTGGCCGCGTCCGCCTGAGCAGCTAGCCCCGGGCCAGCGCCGAGGCCGCGGGCCGCGCTTTTCGAGCCAGGAGCGGCGGTAGGAGTGGGCATCCAGTCCCCGGCGCTCGCCGGCCGCCCGCAGTCGCTACCGTAATCGACGGTCTCCGGCGAGCGCTTGCGGCTGTCGCCCAGCGGGGTCGCTCAGGACTCGCTCGTGCCCGCGTCCGCTTCTTCGGGCTTCTGTTGCTCGGCGTCGAGCAGGTAGCCGATGCCCTGCAGCGTCTTGATGATCACGGGGTTCGCCGGGTCCGGTTCGAGCTTGCTGCGCAGCCTCGAGACCCAGACCCGGAGGTACTGCAGGTCGTCGCGGTACTCCGGCCCCCAGACCTTGCTCAGCAGCTCCGTGTTCAGCATGACCTTGCCCGCGTTCGCGGCGAGGTGTTGTAGGAGCATCCACTCCGTCCGCGTCAGGGTCACGATCTCGCCGGCCTTCTTCACCAGGCGCCGGTTGAGGTCGATCTCGACGTCGCCGGCGCGCACGAGGTTCTCGGTGCTCGAAAGGCCGACGCTGCGGCGGAGGACCGCGCGCACGCGCGCGCTCAACTCCTCCGGGTTGAAAGGCTTCACCAGGTAGTCGTCGGCGCCCATCTCCAGGCCGCGCACCTTGTCGGCGTCGTTGTCCTTCGCGGTGAGCAGGATGATCGGGATGCCGCTGCGCTCGCGCAGCTTGCGCATCACCTCAAGGCCGCTCATGTCCGGCATCACGATGTCGAGCACCGCGATGTCGGGGCGCTGTTGCTCGGCGATGCGAAGGGCCTCCTCGCCGCCGCCGGCGGTCACAACCCTGAAGCCCTGACTCGAGAGCTCAAGCTTTATCAGCCTCTGGATGCCGACCTCGTCATCGACCGCGAGGATCAGCGGTTCGGAAGTCATCTATTCCTCCTGTACCGGATACATGGTACATGGAGACGGTTCTCCCCATTCGTGGCGTCCTCGGACGCCCGCCAGCCATCCGGTAGGCCGGCGCGGGTCAAAGTCATGATTGAACGCGCGCGATTCAAGACACGTTGACCGGCCTGATGGCGCTGTATCAAAGGCGTTAAGGTGGCCTCACGCCGTTCGCGCGCCTCCTTCGCCGGCGAGGCGGCGCCCACCGCGTGTTATTCGCGTGTAACTCGCCCGGCCCTAGGCTGACGGCATGAGGGCGGGCCACCGCGACGAGGGCAGCGGTGAGGGACAGGCGCGCAGGGCCCTCTTCCTCGCGCAGGCGTGCTATTACCTGGCGACCGGCCTCTGGCCCATCCTGGACCGCCGGACCTTCGAAGCCATCACGGGGCCAAAGAGAGAATTCTGGCTCGTGCGCACGGTCGGCGCTCTGGCGACGGCGATCGGGGCAGTCCTGGCGCTGGCAGGGGCCAGAAGGCGGCCCTCCGCCGAGGCGCACGCCCTGGCGATAACCAGCGCCGTTGCCTTTGCGGCGGTCGACTTGAACTACGTTCTCCGGCGCCGCATCTCGCCGGTGTACCTGATCGATGCGCTTCTCGAAAGCTTGCTCCTGCTCGCCTGGGCGAGAGCGCTCGCGAGGCGCATGCCGCTGTCACGGGCTGATATGGAAACCAGAGACGCCTGAAATTCGGCCATAGAGGCCGCTTCAGGGCTATTTAGCGCTGTCCGTGCGAGAGTGAGGGATAGCTGCTACGCAGGGAGGCCCATATGAAAACGTGGATACCGCTTGCGGGACTCGCTCTGGTCGCTGTCGGCGCCGTCGCGAGCGGGCGCCGCAACCTGGCCTGGGAGCTGAAGAAGCGCACCCACCTCGGGGCCTTCGAGTCGCACCACCACGAGGCGAAGCTACACGAGCACGAGCACGCCCACGTCACGCACAACCGCCGCATAGGCCCGGACATGGTCGCCATGGGGGAGTGGGAACACCTGACCTCAATGCACGCGCACGAGCACAACCACCCGGCGATCACGCATTCCCATCTCCCCCACGAGGACGCCGAGCACGAGCACCTCGGCGAAGCCCATATCCACGACCACGAACACCCGGCGGTCTCTTAGTGGCGGGCCATGATTAGCGTCACGCAAAGGGCAGCATCCGTGCTCGCGGAAGCGCTCCGGGCCGGGGAGGCGGGGCAAGAGGTCGGGTTCCGGCTGGTCCCCGCCCGGCCAGGGGAGATACTCCTGGCCATCGATGGGCCGCGCGAAGGCGACCGCGTGGTGCGGCACGAAGAGCGCACCGTCCTGCTGTTAGACGAATGGGCCGTGCGGGAGCTCGCCGGGGCCGTGCTCGACGCCGAGATTTCCGGCGACGGCGCCAGCCTGACGCTGACGGGCGGGAGGCGGCCCTCGGCGCGCTGGAACTAGCTCATCGCCGCCCGCGAGCCTGTCGCCAGCACAAAGCGCTTGCTAGTATGTAGTGGCGTCGCCGTGCTGGCGTAGCTCAGAGGCCTAGAGCGACCGGCTCATAATCGGTAGGTCGTGGGTTCGACTCCCACCGCCAGCACCAGGCACAATGTCGGCTGAGGACGCAGGAGCGGAGGGCCTCTGGCCCGGCTATGCGTTATGCCCAGTCCCTGTTACCATTTACGTTTGTGAAAACCTACGCACTCAAGGCTAGCGAGATCGAGAAGAAGTGGCGCGTGTTCGACGCGACGGACCAGCCGCTCGGGCGGCTGGCTACCCGCGTGGCGGTCGCGCTGCGGGGCAAGGACAAGCCCACGTTTTCGCCGCACCTGGATATGGGTGACTTCGTCATCGTCACCAACGCCGAAAAGGTGAAGGCGACAGGCCAGAAGCTGGCGCAGAAGCTCTACAGGCGCCACAGCGGCTACTTCGGCGGGCTCAAGGAGAAGACTCTGGCCCAGCAACTGCAGAAGCACCCGGACCGGGTTATCCGCGATGCGGTCTGGGGAATGCTGCCGAAGGGGCGCCTGGGGCGCCGCCAGATCCGCCACCTAAAGGTGTACGCAGGGCCCCACCACCCGCACGAGGCCCAGGTCAACGCCGGCCTCGGCAAAAACGCCAGGAAGAACAAGGAGACGAGCGCTTCGTGACCACCCAGCAGTACTTCGCCGGCACGGGACGGCGCAAGACATCCGTCGCCCGTGTCCGCCTCTACCCCGGTGCTCAGGAAGTCATCGTCAACGGGCGGCCCCTCAAGGAAGCGTTGCCCCGCCTGGTCCTCCAGGAAGCGGCCCTCCGGCCCCTTACCCTGACCGGCAACGCCGGCAAGTTCGGCGTGCAGGTAAAGGTGGAGGGCGGCGGCCACACCGGCTGGGCCGGCGCCATATCCCACGGTATCGCCCGTGCCCTGGTCGAGTTCGACGAGAACCTCAAGCCCCAACTGCGCCGCTTCGGCCTCCTGACGCGCGACTCGCGCATGAAGGAGCGCAAGAAGTACGGCCTGCGCAAGGCCCGCAAGGCGACCCAGTACACGAAGCGATAGCCGCTCCGGGCTGTCGGCTCGGAGGCCAATCAGCGGGAGTCACGATCGCTGGAACATCCTGGCCGGAGCGCGGACGGGCGGAGACGCTGTTAGCGTCGCCAGCACCCGGCCCTCCGGCCGGCCAGCCGACCAGTCGGCGAGCCGCCGGCTGCCCCGTTAGCCGCGCGCCAGCTGGTCCTTCAACCAGTCGATGTTCTCGACCTCCACGGGGCGGACCCCGAGGAGAAGGGCCAGGTAGTAGCTGGCGAGGTCCCCGAAGTGCACGGCGCAGAGCTGGGCGGCCAGGGGGTCTTGCTGCGGGAAGGTGATGCGCTGGCAGACGATGCCGGCGCGCTCGAAGAGCTCCTGTGTCAGGCCATAGCGCTTGCGGACGCGGGCGTGCAGGCCCTCGTGATCGAGGAAGACGGCCCGGGTGGAGCGCAGGATGCTTTCGGCGTGCCGAAGGCCGACCACCAGGTTGTGGTCGAGCTCCGGCAGCTCGTCCCAGAAAGCGAATACGTCGGCGTTCTCGTTGAGCTGCGTCCGCCAGCGGCGGGCGACCGGCGCCATGTAGCCGGCGCCGACGGTCAGGGGCAGCGCTCCCGCGAGGCCCCGCGCGAGCTTCTTGGCGTCGTTCTGGTCCTCGGGCGCATGCCAGCCGATAGCCTCCCGCAGCGCCTGCATCTCCTGGACGACGCCCCGCAGGCGCGCTTCGTCCGTTCGCACCAGGCCCAGCGCGCCAGCGACGACGAGCAGGCGCACGAGGCCGTGGCCGAAGGCGTCCCGGGGGACGTTTGGGTACTGGTACTGCAGGGCCGCCACGCCGTTGAGTCGCGCCAGCTCAAGCACGCGGCCGCCCGTGGTGATCACGAGCTTCTTTGCCGGCAAGCCGCGGGCGGCCTCGAAGCAGGAGAGGACTTCTTCAGTGTTGCCGCTGTGGCTGCAGATGATGACCAGCGTGCGGCCGTCTACCCAGGCCGGCAGTTCGTAGCCGCGCACCACGGTTACTGGCATACGGCTCTCGGAGAAGGCGAGCGCTTGCAGGAAGTCGCCGGCGATAGCGGAGCCGCCCATGCCGGCGACGATGACCTTATCGATTTCGCGGAAGTCAGGCGGCGGCTGCCAGCCCTTCGTCTGCTCCCAGGCCTCCCAGCACTGCTCCGGCAGGCCACTGATGCGCTCGTAGCTGCCGTCCTGGTCGAGGCGGCCGCGGACTTCCGGGTCGTCCAGTGTGGTCATCCGGCGCTCACAGCCCGGCCAGGGCCTTGGCGGCTTGCAGGAGCGGCTCGACGAGGCCCTTCTCTGTCGTCTCGGTGTAAATGCGCAGGAGCGGCTCGGTGCCCGAAGGGCGCACGAGCACCCAGCCCTTGTCGCCGAGCTCAAAGCGGAAACCGTCGACGGTGTCCTTGGAGACGACCTCGATGCCGGCAAGGCGCGTCGGCTCCGCTTCGGCAACGCGGGCGACAGCGGCGTCGCGGGTCGCGGGATCCAGATGGACGTCGATCCGGTCGTAGAAGTGCTGGCCGACCTTCGAGTACAACTCGCGCACCAGCTCCGAGGGCCACTTGCCCGAGCGGGCGATGAGGTCGAGGAACAGGAGACCGGAGTAGACGCCGTCGCGTTCGGGGATATGGCCAGAGAAGGCATAGCCGCCGCTCTCCTCCCCCGCCGCCATGGCGCCGACCTCCGTCATCTTCGGCCCCAGGAACTTGAACCCAACCGGGGTCTCGTGCACGTCGACGCCGTAGAGGCGCCCGAGCTTGTCCACCATGCGTGTGCTCGTCAGGGAGCGGACCAGGGGGGCGCGCAGGCCGCGGTACTCCAGCAGGTAGTAGCAGAGGAGGGCGTACGTCTGAAGTTGGTCGACGAAACGCCCGTGCTCGTCGATCACGCCCAGCCGGTCGGCGTCACCGTCGTTCGCGAGGCCCACGGCCGCGCGTTCGGAGACCACGCGCTCGGCCAGGGCCGAGAGGTTGCGGGCGATAGGCTCCGGCGAGGTCATGCCGGGAAAGGCAGGGTTTCGCTCGCCGCGGATCTCGATTACCCCCGTGCGGCCGCCGTCCAGGAGGCGTGCAAGGATGCCCGCGCCGGCGGCGTGCATGGCGTCGTAGACGACCGTGAGGCCTGCCTCGCGCAACGTCTGCAGGTCCACGAGGCCGC
This sequence comes from Dehalococcoidia bacterium, assembly GCA_035574915.1. Taxonomy (NCBI): domain Bacteria; kingdom Bacillati; phylum Chloroflexota; class Dehalococcoidia; species Dehalococcoidia bacterium. Next base: position 17,166 of record DATLYJ010000109.1, read on the forward strand.
GGAGGCTCTCTTCGTACTCCGGCAGCGGGTCGAAGGTGACAACCTTCCCTTCTGCAGCCGGGGCGCCTTCAGCCACGACGCCAGCGCCGCGGCCGGCGAGACCCTCCTCAAGCTTCAAGGCGCCGTAAGCCCGGATCTGCGCTTCGTCCAGGCCGGCCTCGATGCGGGCGATAACTTCCGGCGGCGCACTACCGCCGGCCTCGGTCTTGTACTTGAAGCCGTTGTAGCGGCCGGGGTTGTGCGAGGCCGTGATGACGACGGCGCCACCCGTCCCCTTGCGCAGGACGGCATGACAGGCGACCGGCGTGGGCGCGGGACGGTCGAAGAGCCAGACGTCGATGCCTCGCGCCGCGATTACGTCGGCGGCAGCCGCAGCGAAGTCCTCGGAGGCGAAGCGGGTGTCGTAGCCCACGACCAGGCCCCGCGACGCCAGGCCCGCGGAGTGAAGATAGGATGCGACCCCCTCAGCGCAGTAGCGGACGTTCTCGAACGTGTACTCGTCGGCGATGATCGCCCGCCAGCCGTCCGTGCCGAAGCGGATGAGGGTGCGGTGGGGTGAGGGAGCCACTGGCCCTATCGTACCGCATCGGTGGTCATGGCTGAGGCCAGGCCCCAGAGTGCAAAGGCACAAGCGTCCTTACTTGCGCCAGCCCGCTGCCCAGGGCGCCGGGCCGGCGATGAGTGACCTGTCTACTCTCTGCTCTCTGCTCTCTGCTCTCTGCTCTCCGCTCTCTGCTCTCCGCTCTCTGCTCTCTGCTCTCCGCTCTCTGCTCTCTGCCGTCTGCTCTGTCCTCTGCTCTCTGTCCTCTGTCCTACCCCACCGCCGCCCACCGCCGGGCGACTTCCGCCAGCTGCTCCCGGAGGTGGTTTTTCGCGAACTTGCCGACGCTCGTCTTGGGGAGCGACTCGACGAAGAGGACTTCGTCCGGCAGCCACCACTTGGCCACCTTGTCGGAGAGGAAGGCCCTCACCTCGTCGGCGGTCAGCATCTGGTCCGGCTTCAGGACGACGGCCGCGACGGGGCGCTCGTCCCACTTGGGGTGAGGCAGGCCGACCACGGCCGCCTCCAGGACCTTGGGGTGGGCCATGATCAAGTTCTCGAGCTCGACCGAGGAGATCCACTCCCCGCCCGACTTGACGAGGTCCTTGGTGCGGTCGACCAGCTGAATGAAGCCGTACTGGTCGATGGTGGCGACGTCGCCGGTGCGGAGCCAGCCGTCGGCCGAGAACTTCTCGGCGCTCTGCGGGTCGTGGTAGTAGGAGCCGGTGATGTAGGGGCCGCGCACCTGCAGCTCGCCGAAGGCAACGCCGTCCCACGGGAGCTCCCTGCCGCTTTCGACATCGACGATGCGGCACTCGATCGTCGGGACGATCTGGCCCTGCTTGTAACGGTACTTGTTCTGCTCCGCCTCCGGTGCATCCAGCAGCACCGAGGGGATGCGGGTGAGGGAGCCGAGGGGCGAGGTCTCGGTCATGCCCCAGGCATGCACGAGCTCGATACCGTTGCGGCGCAGGCCGTCGATGAGGGCCGGCGGCGCGGCGGAGCCGCCACAGAGCACGCGTCGCAGCTTCGGCAGTCTGCGGCCGCTCGTCTCGAGCAGGTTGAGGACCCCGATCCAGATCGTCGGGACGCCGGCGGAGATCGTCACGCCTTCGCTGTCGAGCAGGTTCACGACGCGCTGAGGGTCGAGGAAACGGTCGCTAAGCACCTGGGCGGCGCCCGCCAGGGCGCAGGTGTAGGGAAGCCCCCAGGCGTTGGCGTGGAACATCGGCACCGCGTACATGACGGCGTCGTGCTCGCCAACGCCGGTGCTGTTCGGCAGGCCGGCGACGAGCGAGTGCAGGAAGGTCGACCTGTGGCTGTAGACCACGCCCTTCGGGTTGCCCGTGGTGCCGGAGGTGTAGCACATGCCGGCGGCCGAGCGCTCGTCCAGGTCGGGCCAGTCGAAGCTCTCGGAGCCAGCGCCCAGGAACTCTTCGTAGTCGACGGTCTGGAAGGCGTCCGTAGACGGCCCCGGCCCTTCGTTCATGAGTACCACCAGGCGGACGCTGGGGATCTTGCCCGCGAGCTGCTCGAAGACCGGCAGGACGGAGCGGTCGCAGAAGACGACCTGGTCTTCGGCGTGGTTGATGATGTACTCGAGCTGGTCGTGAAAGAGGCGGACGTTGATGGTGTGCAGGACGGCGCCCATGCACGGGATCGCGAAATAGCACTCGAGGTGCGTCTGGGTGTTCCATCCGAACGTGGCCACGCGGTCACCGGGCCTGACGCCGGCCCTCTCGAGGGCGCTGGCGAGCTTGCGGGCGCGGACCGCGACGCCACCGTAGGTGGAACGCCTGGGTTCGCCGGCCTCCCGCTGAGTCACGACCTGGCGGTAGGCATAAAGCTTCTCCGCGCGCCAGAGGATCTCCTTGATGAGCAGGGGGCGGTCCATCATGGTGCTGGGCATCGGGAGCATCAGGGCTACCTCCGTGGTTGGTGGGGGCATGTTAGCGCCGGTCGAAGCACGGCGTACAGAGTGCGGAGTGCAGGAAGAGTGCCTCCCTCTCACTAGTGACTCCCTATCACTACTCTGTGCTCTGCACTGTGTACTCTGCACTTTGCACTCTGCTCTGCCGGTGCAGTAATCCAGGCCCCCGCGCCATCGAGGGCCGCGGCGAGGCGGGCGGCGTCGAGGCCGTTGGTCTACAGGATGAGCAGGGCCTGTGGGACGAAAGATCGGACTTCGGCAAGCCAGGCCCGGTCGAAGCGGCCACGGGGAGCGGGGTCGATGACGACGACCTCGGCGCGCGGCGCCGCGAGGCAAGAGGGCAGGGCCGCGGCCGGCGGCAGCAGCCGAAAGCGCTCCTCGGCGTCGGCGAAGGCGAGCGCGAGGGCATCGAGGGCGCCCTGCTAGAATCGGGGAGTGCGGATTCTATACCTGGCGGACGCGCCCTATCCCCACACGCAGCGCTGGGTGAGGCACTTCGCGGAGCGCGGCCACGAGTGCGAGGTGCTTTCGTTCCGGCCGGCGGCGATCGAGGGGGCGCGGGTCACGCACCTCTCGGGGCTGGAGGCGCTCGGGAAACTGCGCTACCTGGTGAAGGCGCGGGGCGTGGCCCGGCTAGTGCGCGAAAGGAAGCCGGACCTGCTGCATGCCATGCACCTCACGAGCTACGGCTTCCTGGGCGCGCTCAGCGGCTACCATCCGTTCATCGCCTCGGTCTGGGGCATGGACGTCTTCGAGGCGCCACGCCTGTCGCCGCTGCATGGCTGGATCACGCGCTACGCGCTCTCCCATGCGGACGCCGTCACCGCGACGGGGCCCGCGCTCGCCCGGGCGACGATGCGCTTCATGCCGCCGGACTGCGGCGTGCGCAGCATCCCCTACGGCGTCGACCTCGACCGCTTCCGGCCCGCCGAGCCGCTGCCGCGTGAGGATGTCGTCGTCGGCACCGTCTCCCGGCTGTCACCGGAAAAGGGGTTGCGACACCTCATCGAAGCCGTCGCCAGCGCCGGCTTGCGAGACCAAGTCAAGCTGCGGATCGCCGGCGAGGGCCCGCAACGCCGGCGGCTGGAGGCCCTGGTGCGGGAGCGGGGCCTCCAGGGGCGCGTCGAGTTCTCGGGCTGGCTGGAATACGATAACGTGCCCGGCTTCCTTCGGACGCTGGACATCTTCGTGCTGCCGTCCCTGTTCGAGGGCTTCGGCGTCGCCGCGGTCGAGGCCTCGGCCTGCGGCCTGCCCGTGATCGCGTCGCGGGTGCAGGGCCTGCCGGATGTAGTGGTCGACGGCGTGACCGGCAGCCTGGTACCGCCGGGCGACGCCGGGGCTATCGCGGAGGCCATCGGCCAGCTGGCGCGGGACCCCGCGCTGAGACTGCGCCTGGGCCAGGCCGGGCGCGAGTTCGTAGCCGAGCATTACGACTGGGCGAAGAACGCCGCGGAGATGGCCCGCCTCTATGAGGAGCTTGCCGGCAGCCTGGCCGGGGTCACGGGATGACGCGGCCGGCGGCCCCCGAAGAGCAAAGCGCCCCGGAAGGCCCGCCGGCGCCGCGGCCGGACCTGCCTTTCGTGTCCGTGATCATGGCCGTGCGCAACGAAGAGGGCTACATCGGCCCTTGCCTGCAGGCGCTCGCACAACAGGACTACCCGCGCGAGAACTTCGAGGTCATTGTCCTGGACGGCGAGTCGACCGATGGCACCATGGCGGAGGCGCAGGCCGCGGCCCTCGAACTGGGCGTCCCTGACCTCTTCCTGACGAACCGCAAGCGCACGACCGCCGCAGGCCTCAATCTGGGGCTGTCGGTAGCGCGCGGCGACGTCATTGTCAAAGTGGACGGACACTCGCTGGTCGACCCGCACTTCCTCTCCGCGAGCGTGCGCGCTTTACGGGAGAGCGGCGCCGACGCCGTTGGCGGCCCGATCCGGACGATGGGGCGAGGGCCCGTCGGCCAGGCGATAGCGCTCGCCGTGTCGTCGCCCTTCGGGGTAGGAGACGCGGCCTTCAGGCACTCCCTGCAGGAGCAGTGGACGGACTCGGTCGCCTTTGGCGCCTACAAGCGGGAGGTGTTCGAACGCATAGGCGGCTTCGACGAGGAAGCAGTGTACGGCGAAGATGACGAGTTCAACTACCGCTTGCGCGACGCCGGCGGCCGCATCCTTCTCACGCCCTCGATCGGCTCCGTGTACTACGCGCGCTCTACCTACCGCGATCTCGCGCGCCAGTACTGGCGTTACGGTATCGCCAAGGCCGGCGTCCTCCGAAAGCACCCCGGACGCCTGCGCTGGCGCCACCTGGTGCCGTCGGCCCTGGTGGCGTCGCTGGTGGGCTTGCCCCTGCTCTCGTCCTTTGGGCGCCCGTTCGCGCGTCTGCACCAGGCGGTGATGGCCTCATACGCGGCCTTTTGCCTGCTGGCCTCGCTCTGGATCGCGGCGCGCGGTGGGCACTGGCGCATCTTCGCATTGATCCCGCCGGCGTTCCCCTGCATCCACCTCCCCGCCGGGGCCGGGCTGCTGTACGGCTTCGCGCGGCAGCTCCTGCCGTCGGCCGCGCGCCGCGGGCCGGCGGCAGCGCCTCGGAAGGTGCAGGCGGCGCCGCAAGCGCCCGATGTCTAGCGACCTCGACCGGGAGGCGGCGCGCGTCCGGGCCGCGTACGAGCGCCGGGCGCGTTTGGGGCTGGACGCCCGCTATGAGTACTGGCGCCCGGCAAACCTCTTCATCTACCAGTCTCGCGACCGGGCGCTGGCCCGCCTGCTCGATGATGCCGGGCTTCTGCCGCTCGAAGGGCGGCGGCTGCTGGATGTCGGCTGCGGCGACGGTGGCGTGCTGCGCGACCTCGTGCGCTTGGGCGCGGCGCCCTCCTGCATGACGGGCGTAGACCTGCTGCCGGAGCGCATCGCGCGGGCGCGGGACCTGACGCCTGGCGCCCGGTTCGAGGTCGCGGATGCCCAGGCGCTGCCTTTTCCCGACCAGGAGTTCGGCCTGGTGCTCGGCTTCACTCTGCTCTCCTCCGTAATAAACGCGGGCGCCCGGGCGCGCGTGGCCTCGGAGATGTCCCGGGTGTGCTCCCGCGAAGGCGCCATCGTCCTGTACGACTTCTGGGTGAACCCCCTCAACCGCGACGCCCGGCCAGTAAGCCGTCGAGAGGTGTCCCGGCTCTTTCCCGGCTGGCGGGCCACCTTTCGCGCCGTCACGCTCGCGCCACCGCTGACGCGGCTGCTGGCGCCGCTGCCGGGTGGCTGGCTCGCCTGCACGCTCCTCGAAGTGCTACCCTTCCTGCGCACTCACTACCTCGCGGTCCTCCGGCCCGTGCTCGCCACCGAAGGCAGCGCCGGCCCGGACCTCGGCCCCACAGGCCCGCCTTGACTGACGACTTTATCCCGCTCGCCCGGCCGGACATCACCCAGGAGGAGATCGACGAGGTCGTCGACACGCTGAGGTCGGGCTGGCTTGCTTTCGGCCCCAAGACCCAGCGCTTCGAGCAGGAGTTCGCGCGCTACATCGGGGCCAGGCATGCCGTCGCGGTCAGTTCATGCACGGCGGGCATGCACCTTGCGCTCCTGGCCTGTGGGATCGGCGAAGGCGACGAGGTCATCACCAGCGCACTTACGTTCCCTTCGACCGCCAGCGTCATCGTGCACACGGGCGCGCGGGTCGTGCTGGCCGACATCTGCTACGACGACCTCAACATTGACCCCGCCGACATCGAGCGCAAGCTCACGCCGCGCACGAAGGCGATCATGCCCGTCGTCTACGCCGGCCAGCCCTGCCGGATGGACGAAATCATGGACCTGGCGCGGCGGCACGGGCTCAGGGTGATCGAGGACGCGGCGACGGCCGCGGGGGCGAAGTACAAAGGCCGCTTCGACGGCACTATCGCGCATGCCAGCATCTTCAGCTTCTACGCCATCAAGAACATGACGACCGGCGAAGGCGGCATGGTCACGACGGACGACAGCGAGCTGGCGGCCCGGGTCGCCGTGCTGCGCAACCAGGGCCAGGACACGGACGCCTGGAAGCGCTATGCGGCCACCGGGGCGCCGTACTACACGGTCGACGCGGCGGGCTTCAACTACCGGATGACGGACCTGGAGGCGTCGCTGGGGCTGGTGCAGCTCCGGAAGCTGGAGGCCATGAACCGCCGCCGGGCGGAGCTCGCCGCGCTTTACACGCGGCTGTTCGCCGGCTGCGAGACGGTGGAAACGCCCACCGTCCGGCCAGAGGTGACCTCCAACTGGCACCTCTACGTCATCCGCCTGCGCAACACGCCCGTGCCCAGGAACGAAGTGGTCGAACGGCTTAGCGCGAAGGGCATCAGGTCATCCGTGCATTACTACCCGGTGCATTACCAGCCGTACTACCGGGAGCGCCTGGGCCTTCGAAAGGGCGACCTGCCGGTAACCGAGGCGGAATTCGAGCGCCTGATATCGCTGCCCTTGTACCCCGGGATGCGGGATGCGGACGTCGAGCGCGTCGTGGAGGCCGTGAGGGAATGCACCAGGCCGGCATGAGCGATCGGGTCGGCCCCTCGCCGCAGACCGGGCCAGCGGCGCCAGGACGCCGGCCGCCCGGACGAAAGCCCGGCTCGCCCGCGCTCGTGCGGGCACTCGTGGGCGACGACGAGGGCGAGCCGGACGCGCTCCAGCGGCGCCTTTTCGACATCGGCATCGCTACCATCGGCCTGGTCGTCTTCAGCCCGCTGCTGGCGCTGATCGCGCTGCTGGTGAAGCTCGAGTCGCCGGGGCCGGTGCTTTTCCGGCAGAAGCGGGTCGGCAAGGGCGGCAGGCTCTTCGAAGTCTATAAGTTCCGCTCGATGAAAGTGGCGAGGCCGGAAGAGCAGACGGTGCCGGTTGTCGGCGAGATCGAGAGCTTCAGGTTCCGGCCGCCGGGCTTCGAGCGGCGGGTAACGGAGATCGGCCGGGTGTTGCGCGCCTGCAGCCTGGACGAAATGCCGCAGCTGCTCAACGTCATCAAGGGCGACATGCACCTCGTCGGCCCGCGGCCGGACGAGCCCGAGATCGTGGCCGCCTACCGGCCCGAATACCACGCGCGCTTCAAGGTGAAGCCCGGCATAACGGGACTGGCACAGGTGAACGGCCGCGCGGATTTGACCTATCAGGAAATCATGGCCTACGATCTCGACTACGTACGCGAACATCCATTCGCACGTGACATTCGCATCATGCTGAAGAGCCTCCGCGTAGTGCTGCGCAGGGAAGGCGCTCGTTGACAGGTCAACCCGCGAAAGAGGCGAATGGCGCCGGCGGCATCCGGCGCGGCGCGGGCGCAGTCGCCTGGCTCCTCCTCGACATCGGCATCGTCATCGGGAGCTATGCGCTGGCCCTCTGGCTGCGGTTTTCGCCGCAAGAGGTGCCGGCGGAGTCCTGGCGGCAGCTTGCCTGGGCAGGCCCCCTGATCGCCATTGCCTACATCCTCGCCTACCAGATGCTCGGCGTGTACCGGACGGCCTGGCAGTACGGCAGCGTCCGGGACGCCCTCATGCTGGCGATCGCGGTCGCGCTGGTGACCGCGGCCGTGTTCACCGTGAACGTCTTGCTGCCCAAGCGTCCCATCCCCCTGAGCGTGAACGTGATCAGCGCCGCCTTCATCTTCCTCTTCCACGCGATGGTGCGCATGCTGCCGCGGGTCTGGACCGGCGGCTGGCTGACACCGCCCGAGTTCAGCGGCCAGAAGCAGCGCGTAATGGTTGTCGGCGCTGGCGACACCGGCCAGTACCTGGTCGCGGACCTACAGCGGCGCCCGAACCAGCCCTACCGCGCCGTGGCCTTCATCGACGACGACCCGTCGCTGCAGGGCAAGCGCATCCACCGCGTGCCGGTCGTCGGCAACAGGAACGACATCGCGGCCGCCGTCGAACGGCACAAGGTGGACGTGGTGGCGCTGGCGTTGACACCCGGACGTGACGCGCCGTTGCAAGACCTCCTCGCGCTCGTAGAGCCGTTGAAGGTCCCGGTCCGCATCGTCCAGGGACCCTCGGAGGTGATCCAGGGGCGCGGCCGCGCCGGCGAGATGCGCGAGATAACGATGGAGGACGTGCTCGCGCGGCCTCCGGTGGAAGTCGACGAGGAGCAGTGCCGCCAGGTGATCGAAGGGCGGGCGGTGCTCATCACGGGCGCGGCCGGGTCCATCGGGGCTGAGCTGGCCCGCAAAGTGGCGGCCCTGAACCCCGCGGCCCTGCATCTCCTCGACATCAACGAGACCGGGCTCTACGAGCTGCGCAACGAGCTCCGGCAGGGCGCGGCCAACCAGGAACTGATCAAGACCTGGCTGTACAGCATGACGGACCGCCACCGCCTGGAGGCTGTCTTCGAGGCAGCGCGGCCGCAGGTGGTCTTCCACCTCGCCGCCTACAAGATCGTGCCGATGATGGAGGACCACCCGGACCAGGCGTTCGAGACGGACGTGCTCGGCACGCTGAACGTCTTCGAGGCGGCGCGCCAGGTGGGCGCCGAGCAGGTGGTGTTCCTCTCCAGCCACACGGCGGTGAACCCGGCCAGCGTCTACGGGGCGGCGAAGCGCATCGGCGAGCTGCTGGTCGCTTCGCAACCGGGACCGACGCGCTTCGCGGCGCTGCGCCTCACCAACGTCATCGACGCGAAAGGCGCCGTACTCGGGCGCTTCACGCAGCAGATCCAGCAGGGCCTGCCGATCTCGGTGACCCACCCGGACATGGCGCGCTTCTTCCTCACCATCAGCGAAGTCGCTGGTCTTACGGTCCAGGCCGCTGCCCTTTCCCGCGGCGGCGACATCTTCCTGGTGGACGCCGGCGAGGAGGTACGGATTACGGACCTTGCCGAGCGCCTCATCCGGCTGCAGGGTATGGAGCCCGGCGAGGACGTGCCGATCGAGTTCGTCGGCCTGCGCCCTGGCGACCGCCTGCGCGAGAACCTGATAGCCGACTACGAGCAACTGCAGGCGACGCGCCACCCTAACGTGCGTCGCGTGGTATCGTCGCTTCGCTTTTCGGGCGCCGAGCTCCGCGCCGGCATCCGCGAACTCGAATTGGACCTGCCTCGCCGGCCGGTCAACCTGCCGGCGAAGCTGCACGCGCTGGCCCGCATCGACCGCGAAGAGCCCGTGGAGACGCCGAGGGTCTCGGAGCCCGGGGAGCCGCCGGTGGCGCCTCTCGAGAACCAGGCGTAGGCGCCGCTAGTCCGGGATGATGGTCGCGATCAGATACCCCAGGCCGAAGCACACCGGGAAAGTCAGTACCCAGGCCGTGAGGATGTTGTAGGCAATACCCCAGCGCACGGCCGAGAGCCGCCTGGTCGCGCCCACGCCCATGATGGCCGAACCGATGGTGTGCGTAGTGCTCAGGGGGATGCCGAAGCGGGCGGTGACGGTAAGGGTTGTGGCCGCCGCAGCCTCGGCGCAGAAGCCCTGATATGTCTCCAACTGAGTCACCCGCATGCCCAGCGTCCTTATGATCCGCCAGCCTCCGGCCATGGTGCTGACGCCGAGCGTCCCGGCCCCCAGGAAGATCACCCACAGCGGCACCTCGAACTCGCTGGAGGGCGTCTCGTTGTAGATGGCGAGGGCCATGGCCATAACGCCGATCGCCTTCTGGCCGTCTGCCGTGCCGTGGCTCCAGGCCATGAAGGCGGACGACACCACCTGTAACGGCCCAAACAGACGCCTGACCGAGGACGGATTGGTCTTCTGGAAGAGCCAGAGCACGGCGACCATCAGCACGAAGGCCCCGATGAAGCCGAAGAACACGGCCGTGCCGACACCGAAGAAGACCTTCTCCCAGCCGCCGACGATGAGCACGTCGAGGCCCGCGACGGCAACGGCCGCGCCCGCCAGGCCCGATACGATGCCGTGGCTTTCGCTCGTCGGCAGCCCGAAGTAGGCGGCGAGCGAGCTCCAGATGACCACGGCCAGAGCGCCGGCAGCGGCGGTCTCCAGCGTGAGTCCCTGGTCGATGTCGACGAGTCCCTTGCCGATCGTCGTCGCCACGGCAGTGCCGGACAGGGCGCCGACGAGGTTGAGCACCGCCGCCATGCTGACAGCGACCATCGGCGGCAAGACGCGGGTGGAGACGACAGTCGCGATCGCGTTTGGCGCGTCCGTCCAGCCGTTCACGGCTTCGAAGAGAAGGATGGCGATGAAGGTGAAGACCAGAAAGCCGAACGTGTCCGTCATCCGGCCGTCAGGCGTGCTTCAGGACGATTGCCTCGAGCGCGTGCGCGACGGTCTCGCAGCCGTCCGTCGCCTCTTCGAGGAGGTCGTAGATGTCACGCCACTTGATCACGTCGATGGCGTGGACCTCACCCTGGAACAGCTCTCCCATGGCGGACAGGAACAGGGCATCGGCCTCGTTCTCAAGGCGGTTGACTTCCTTCACCATCTCCAGGATCTCGCGCAGGCGGCCGCGGCTCTTCAGGGCCACAATCGCGGCCTGCAATTGCTTGGTCTGCATCCGGGCGATGTCGGCCAGGCCGCGAGCCGCGGGAGTAGGCATGTCGACGTCGTAGACACGGATGGCGGTGCCGGCTGCCTCCAGGAAGTCGATCACGTCGTCGAGGCTCTGCGCCAGGGCCGCTATGTCCTCCCGGTCGAAGGGCGTGACGAACGTCTGGTGCACGAGCCGGTAGAGGTCGTGCGTGATGTTGTCGCCCTCGTGCTCGAGCTGCTTGAGGTGCGCCGTCTTCATTTCCACGTTCTCGAAGTGCTGGAGCATGTCTGACAGGCTCTCGGCGCACTGGACCATCTTGTTCGCAAGCTGCTCGAACAAGTCGAAGAAACGCGTATTCCTGGGGATTATGGAAATGGGCATACCGGCCTCAGCGCCAAGTCTAGCGCAAATCCCGCTTAGGGAATCCCTGACCTCAATACTTCGAGATGTTCAGTTCCTCGATACGGCCCGAGACCAGGTAGATGACGCGCTCGCAGATGTTCGTCACCCGGTCCGCGATGCGTTCCAGGTTGTGCGCAACCCAGGTCAGGTGGGTCGCCCGCTCGATCGTAGAGGGGTCGCTGATCATGTAGGTCAGTAGCTCGCGGTACACCTGGTCGTAGAGCGCGTCGACCTCGTCGTCCTGGTCGACGATTCGGCGAGCGCGCTCCTCGTCGCGGTCGCGGAAGGCCTCGAGGCTGCCCGTGAGCATGTCCATGGCAATCCCGGCCATACGGGGAATGTCGATGTACGGCTTCAAGGGCGGGGCGTCGGCCATCATGATCGCTATCTTCGCCGTGCCCTCGGCATGGTCGCCCATCCGCTCGAGGTCCACGATTATGTGAAGTATCGAGAAGATCACCCGCAGGTCGCCGGCGAGAGGCTGCTGGGTTGCAACGACCTCCTGGCAGCGGTGCTCGATATCGTAGCGCAGGCGATTGATCTTGATGTCGTCCTGGATCACCTCGCGCGCGAGATCGGCGTCGCGGTCCTTCAGGGCCTGGATGCTCCGCTCGATGGCGCTCTTGACCATTTCGCCCATGAGCAGCATGTCCTGCTGGATCTCGGCCAACTGCTTGTCGAACGCGGTCCTCGTCACTGGGCCCTCCTTCTCGCCGGAGCCTCCGCGGCCTCCCCGGCGGCGCCGGAGCCGAGGACGGGCAGCGTGAGCCTGAACGTCGAGCCGCGGCCGAGTTCGCTTACGGCCTCGACGCGGCCGCCATGAGCTTCTACCGTACGCTTCACGAGCGCCAGTCCCAGGCCGGAGCCCTCGGTGCGCCGCGACCGGTCGGACTTGTAGAAGCGCTCGAAGATGCGGGGCAGGTCACGCGCGTCAATGCCGGCGCCATCGTCCTGGACTTCGACGGTCACGACGTCCCCGGCGGTGCGGGCACTGACCACGACATTCCCTCCCCGCGGCGTAAACTTCAGGGCATTGTGCACCAGGTTCACCACGGCGCGCTCCAGCCGCTCAGCGTCTCCAAGCACGGCCGGCATGCTCTGCGGAAGAGCGAGGCCAAGGCGCACGCCCAGCCGTTCCGCCTGGGGCTGCATGCGGGTCACGGCCGCTCCCACGACGCGGGCCATGTCTGTGGGGACCGGCTTCGAGCCGAGGTCGCCGGACTCTATGCGAGAGAGCTCCAGCAGTTCGCCGACCATCGCTGTCAGACGCTCCACCTCCGCCTGGGCGCGGGAGATGAACTCGCGGCCGGCGACAGGGTCGGCCATCGCCCCGGCCTCGAGCGTATCGAGCACGGCACGGATGGACGCCAGGGGCGTGCGCAGTTCGTGGGAAACGTTGGCGACGAAGTCGCGACGCATCTGGTCGGCCCGCCTGACCTCCGTGAGGTCGTGAAAGACGAGGAATGCGGCCCAGTCACCCCCGACCACGGGGTTGACGCTGACCTCCAAGAACTCCTTGTTCGGACGCTCGATGGTGCGAGTCTCGCGCCGGCCGGCCTCCGAGCTGAGGCGCATCGCCTCCAGGATGTCAGCGTTCGGCATCAGCCAGGCAAAGGGCCGCCCCAGGAGGTCGCCGTGAGGACGGACGAGCAGCCTTTCCGCGGCGATGTTCGCGAACGCCACCTTGCCCTCCCCGTCCACAGCGACGATGGCGTCGCCGCTGCTGTTCAGGGCGGCGACGAGCCGGGCACGGTCGCGGGAGGCTGCATCCGCGCGCGTGGCCAGCGCCTGCGCCAGTTCCTCGATGGCGTCATGGAGCTCGGCGGATTCGAGCAGGCGCGGACCGGCGCCGGCGTCATCCTCAGCGCCGCGGGCGATGTTCCGCAGCCGTTGACTGGCCTGGGCGAAGGCGGAGGTGATGGTCTCGGCGGCGAGCAGGGCGGTTGCCCAGGCGCCCACCGCGGCGCCGGCAATGGCATAAGGCCAGCCGCCCGTGATTGCGTACGCCAGGACCGCGCCGATCGCGGCGGCCAGCCCCGTGGTGATCGGCAGGGTCACGCGGAGGGCAAGCCGGCCGCGAGGCATCAGTCGAACCTGTAGCCCACGCCGCGGACCGTAATCAGACGCGCCGGCTTCGAGGGCTCGGCCTCGATCTTCTGGCGGAGCCAGCTGACGTGGACGTCCACGGTGCGGCTATCGCCGGCGAAGTCGTAGCCCCAGACCTGGCTCAAGAGTTGGTCCCGGCTGAAGGCGCGGCCGCGGTTCTTCATGAAAAACGCCAGCAGCTCATACTCCTTGGGCTTCAGTACTAGTTCTACGCCCCCCTTCGTCGCCTCGCGGCGGGTCAGGTCGAGGACTATGTCGCCCGCCGTCAGCCTCTCGTGCTCGCCGGCCGCGCCCATTTCGCCGCGGCGCAGAAGGGCGCCGACGCGCGCCAGCAGCTCGCGCATGCTGAAAGGCTTGGTCACGTAGTCGTCGGCGCCGAGCTCGAGGCCAACGACCTTGTCTGTCTCCTCCGCGCGGGCAGTGAGGATGAGGATGGGCACGGTGGACTCGCGCCGCAGGACGCGGCAGATCTCGAGGCCGCTCATACCCGGGAGCATCAGATCCAGGATGACGGCATCAGGGTGCTGCGCGCGGGCAAGGGAGAGGCCGGTCTCTCCGTCGGTGGCGGCGAGGACGCGGTGTCCTTCGCGCTCCAGGTTGTAGCGGAGCGCCGCTACGAGTGTGGGTTCGTCTTCAATGATCAGGACGTTCTTCAACGAGCATAATCCCGCGTGCCTTCCGATTTGATGATACGCCCCGCCGGCCGCCGGCTGCCAACGGGCGCCGCACGCCGCCCGCGCGTTTGACCGCACTCGCCGGGCCAAACTATCATCCCTGCGGGCGGGGTAGAGAGTGGGCCTTTGAGGATACTGCGCAACCGCCTGCGCCGCAGCCGGCGCCCCTATCAGGCATTTGCCGCCATCACCGGCCTTCTCGTTGCCGTCCTCGTAGTCTTCGCCACGCCGGAGGGCGCCGCGCGCGCCAGAACGGGCTACTCCTTCGGCGTCGAGAACTCCTGGATCCGCGTCCAGAACATCGGCAACGCCAACGCGACAGTCGAGGTCGACTACTTCGACGAGCAGGGGCGCCTGGCCGGCAAGGACACCTGCCCCTCGCCCGTCTGCCCGCCGATGTTCCCGGGTAGCGGCTGGACCTTCTTCCAACGCGACAACCCCAGCCTGCCGCCGGGCTTCCAGGGCTCCGCCGTAGTGTCCACGGACCAACCGATTGTGGCGATCATGGCTAAGGACGTCTTCCGGGGTTCGAACTTCGCCATCGCCGGGGACACGGTCACGACGGGGCCGGGGTCGCACAGGCTATTCCTGCCCCTGACCGCGAAGCGGGACGGACCCCTGCGCGACTGGCAGGGCCGCTTCGCCGTCCAGAACATGAGCGACACCGTCACGGCCTGCCTGACGATCACCTACCTCTCGAACTACACGGATTCCGAGATCGCCTGGGAGCCATACAAGCCCGGGGCCGCGGGCGCGCCGCGATTGCCCGGCTGTCCCAACGGCGGCATGCCCCTGGCCCCGCGCGCTACCCTGTTCCGCGACCCGGACACTATGCCCGTCCCGGAGCAGTTCACGGGCTCCGTGCGGATCGACCTCCACAAGAACGCGGCCAACCAGGGGCCGGAGCGGCAGTTCATCTCCGCGACAGCGGACACCTGGAACAGCCTGTTCAGCCCCTTCGCGTCCTACCGGGCCCTGGACGAAAGCGAGCTGGGGACGGACATCATCCTGCCCCTGATCGACAGGCAGGTAGGGCCCGGGAACTCCTACAGCACCCACTTCCAGATCGTGAACAAAGACCCAACGCGGCCGGCGCGCGTCGACCTGCGTTTCGACGGGTTCGACCTGAGCAGCGGCGTGGCCCAGTTCGTCTCGAAGACCAACACGATCACGGTGCGCGGCGCCCGCCTCTGCTTCCAGGACCGCGACGACTTCGCGAACTGCCTCGCGCCAGGTGAGAGGCTGCCCTTCAACTTCGTCGGCACCGTCCGTCTCACCTCCAGCGAGCCGATCGGCGTGATCGTGAACCGCGCCACCAGCCTGGGCGACACCTTCACCAACTATCGCGGCATCCGTCCGGCCGA